>DASTAO010000122.1:0-3508 GCA_035712525.1 Kapaibacterium sp. (SeqCode) | reverse complement strand
TCCTTCATAATAGACGGCGCCTTTATCAGGTTCGAGCAAACCTACGATCAGTTTAAGCAACACACTCTTCCCTACTCCACTTTTGCCAAGCACCGCAAGCGTCTCACCTTCGGAAAGCGTAAGGGAAACATCCTTTAGGACGTGTAGGTCGCCAAACGACTTGAAGACGTGGTCGACAAACAGAAGCGACGACGATTTATTTGTTTGCTGATTACCCGACATCAAAGAAGAATACAGTAGCCTTAACAACAAGCATATCGGCGATCAAGATTAATAGTGAGCTAATGACGACGGCATCCGTTGCCGATCTTCCGACACCCTCAGTGCCACCTTTTGAATTAAAGCCCTCATAGCAGCCTACGGTGCCGATGATGAATCCGAATAAGATCGTTTTAGCGACTCCAGGCGCAAAATCGACAAAAGAGACGCGAGCCAGAACACTGTTATAAAATAACTGCCAGCTCATGCCAGCCTCGATCTGCTGCACGACCGCCGAGCCGAACAAAGCGATTACATCGGCGTAGACTGTTAATAGTGGCAGTGCGATCATGCAAGCAATGACGCGAGGAACAACCAGATAGTTAACCGGATCGAGTGCAGCGACTTCCATCGCATCGATCTGCTCGGTTACTCGCATTGATCCAAGTTCGGCACCGATACCCGCTGCAACTCTTCCGGCTACAATTACTGAAACGAGAACCGGTGATAATTCTCTGAGCACACTGACAGCAACCATTGCTGGCACAAAGGCCTCTGCCCCGAATTTGAGCATTGTTGGGCGGCTTTGCATTGTCAATACAGCCCCAATGACAATGGCTACCACCGCAACTAATGAAAACGATCTTACACCGATATCATACGTTTGTTTGACCGCCTCTTTGGTTTCAAAATGTGATCGAAACAGCGAACGGAAAAAACCAAAGGAGAACTGGGCTATACTGCCCACTCGTCCCAAGATAACTTTCAGCGATAACTGTGAGGTTAGGTGCACGTATTAGAATAAGTTACAGTCGTGACAACAAAGAATGACCTGAACCTGTGCCGCCTTAATCCCTGGTATTCTTAAAGGACAGGCGCCTATGGGTTCCTTATGATTGTGAGAATATTCTCATTCATTTCTCATTGTTTTCTAATAGGTTTTTAACCAATCGTAGCCTATCTTTGCATATTATTATTTCTGTTATAATAATATATTACCAAAATGATATACATGAAGCTACTTTTTGCCCTTCCGTGTGTATTGTTCATTGATAGTGAGGCATTCTCTCAGGAGCGCGAAGATAGTATTCGTCGAATACAAGCCGAACCTATCGTCGTATCCTCGACCCGTATGCCAGAGAAAAGGATTGATGTTCCAATGGGTGTTTCAGCCATCGAACAAACTCAATATCAAGACAGCCGATCATACGAACTAAAAGATGCTCTTTCACTTGTACCAGGTGTATTCTCGCAATCACGTTCCGGTACTCTGGACGATCGGATCACGATCAGAGGATTTGGTGCCCGCGGAGCCGGGGATCGTTCTAATGCCGGAAATCTTCGAGGCATTCAAGTAATGATCGATGGTATTCCGGAAACTGAACCCGACGGCAGGACTTCGCTCGATAACATTGATTTGTCGACATATTCGCACCTTGAAGTGCTTCGCAGCAATGCCTCGACACTTTATGGTTCTGCGGCCGGCGGTGTCATTAGTTTATATACTAATACAGATTTTGCTGACCCATTCATAACAGAGTCCTTTAGAAGTGGTAGTTATGGATACATAAAAAATACCATTATGGCTGGTGCTCTTTCCAGTTCGTCCCATCTCTTCGCCAGCTTTTCTAACGCGTCGTATGATGGGTACCGTGCGCATTCGGAAGGCCAGTCTGGAAATGCAAAGATCGTGATACAATCGAAGATCGGGGAAACTACCGGTCTGTTGGTTAATGCTACAGCAGCAAGTAATATATTCCGTTTCCCAGGGCCACTTACGTTTGCAGAATTTCAGGATGATCCCCTGCAAGCAAATGCCACGTATGTCAAACAGGATGAACATCGCTTTAATCGTGTCGGACGCTTCGGCCTTACTCTCGATCAAGATCTCGGCTCCGGGCATTCAGTAAGCGGCACCGTATACTTACAACCTAAACGTCTCACCCGCTCCGAGCGAAATACCTGGAGAGAATTTAACAGGTACAGTCTGGGATCGTCCGGAAAATATTCCTGGCTTAACATTTTTAATCAGACCACTACTAATACTGTGCTTGTCGGTTTCGACCAACAATTCCAGGATGGCACAATCCAGTTCTTTAACCTCGATTCGAATCAGGCGCGCGGCACTACACTTGCTCAGAACAAATCCGAAGCTGCAAGCAATGTCGGATTTTATTTGCAGGATGAATTTGTCATCGATGACTTGCGCATCGTCGCCGGCGGGAGATTCGATCTCTTAAAATACAACTTCGAAGATTTTACCGGAGCAGCACCGAACGACGAAGTAGAATTCTCAGAATTCACTCCTAAATTTGCGGTCTCTTATAAGTTAGCTTCGTCAAGCAGTGTCTATGCAGCTTTCGGTGGCGGTTTGGAAGCTCCGGCGTTCAATGAAGTCGATCCACCAAGTGATTCTATTATCATTGCCAGAGGTGGATCACCCGGAAGCAGCTTCAACCCATTCTTGAAACCGGCAACGTCGACAACGATCGAATTTGGTACCAAAGGCATTCTGACCATGGAAGGTCCACTATTAGGGTTATCGTATGACGTTGCAGCATTCAGGATAACAGTTAAAAATGATATTATTCCCTGGAATGGCGGACGATATTATTTCATGGCCGGAAAAACTTCCCGTACCGGTGCTGAGCTTGGCTTTCTAGCTTACTTTGATTTCAACCTTACTGCCAGAGGAGCATTCACTTTCATGGATGCTAAATACGATGAGTATGAAAACCTGCTTGGTAAATTCGATGGAAACAAACAAGCAGGCATTCCCAGCCTCTTCGGTAGATTCAGTTTGCAATATGATTTCGATTTTGGATTATACGCGCAAGCAGGATTGAACCACGTTGGCGAATACTATGCCGATGATCGCAATGATAAAAATCCGGATGGTACTCCGGATGCGTCGACAAACTCACTCGCTCCGGCTTATACGATCTTAGATGTATCGGTCGGTTATCAACGAAGACTGTTCGATGTCCTTGATCTTAAGGTCTTTGTCAGTATGAATAATATTACCGATGAACAATATGTCTCGTCGGTATTTATTAACGGAACGAGTAATAAATATTTCGAATCCGGAATGCCGAGTAATTTTTCCGGCGGACTTTCTCTCAGTTATCTCTTCTCCAAATAAAAAAGGACTCCTAAGCAGAGTTCAGTATAGTGATGAAGTGCCCGAGAAGTCGGGCGCTTTTTTTTTACTTAGAATTCTCAACGACCTTCTTTAATCCCTGAAGGATCATCTCCCAGTTCTTCCCCATTTCGGCTACCTGCTCTTCGGTCTTTGCATTATCTTGCTCGA
>DASTAO010000121.1:0-7364 GCA_035712525.1 Kapaibacterium sp. (SeqCode) | reverse complement strand
GGACTAAATCCATCAATCTCGATCGTCCATAAGACATTGCCAAGACTATCGAGTTTTATACAGAGTTGATCTGCTTCATCATCAGTACCTGAAAACGATAATGGGAAGGTATAGCAACCCATTACGAAACCATTATCAGTAGTACGGGTTAGCCCCGCGGCAAAAGCCGTTTTGGTACCATTTAATGAGTACCCTCTATGCCAAATGATTGTACCGGCTTTAGAGATGTGCGTCAACATCTGTCTTGGGGTATTAGAGACTCGGGAAGCTTCTCCAAAAACATAATATCCATCTTGAGCTTCGATTGCAGTAGTTATAGTGGCACCAGTTTCTTTGCCTGTGGTATCAATATACGAAACGTGCCACTCATAATTCCCTGTGCCGTCTAATTTTATAAATTGAGTAACCGTACCAGAATTTCCATGTACAGATCCGCAGATAGCGTACCCACCATCAGATGTTTGAATCGCTTTACCGGAGTATTCGAACTTATACCATTCCACATTGCCGAAGCTATCGATTTTAATAAGTTGCGATCCGGAAAGTAAAAATCCTCCGTCGCTCGTTTGAAGAATACCTGAGAGATCATCAGTGTTAAACGAGGAATTGGTAATGGCCTTCGCCCATTGAATGGCACCAGTAGAAGATAACTTAACTATATAGGGGCAATCTTTACGAAGCAACTTCATACTTCCGACAGCCACATACCCTCCATCGGTAGTAGTTGTTATTGCTCCTGAAGTATTACTTGCAGCTCCAGTAATGACAGTATGAATATCCTGCGCTTTTATCGAAACAGTAATAAAGAGAATGAGTATGACGATGTATTTTCTCATTTTATTTTTACTACTTTTGAATGATAGATGGATGTAAAGGTATTGGCATCGAGGAGATCGACGGTGTAAACACCTACCGGTAGATCGGAAACTTGGATCGGGATTGTTATTTCTGCGCCATTCAAATATTTTTTCTCTCGGTGTACTTCTTTGCCGAGGGCATCTCGGAGGAAGAGGATATAATTACCAGTTGGTATCTCACCAGGAATATGCAGCGACAGTATTGATGCGGTAATAGGATTCGGGGAGATAACTACCGAATGATCTTTTCGCAGTGGATTATCGTCAGGTGCTGACATTGCACAAAGATCGGTTACGGTGACAGTAGTGGGTACGATCGTTGGTTTGCCTATTGTCCTCAGTGGCGGCCCGAATATAACCGAGATAGTTGAATCAGTTACCACGCCACCTTCACTAATGGAAACCAGATGATTCTGCATGAAACAATTATACTCTAAGGAATCGAATCTGGACAGAAGAAGTGAAAATCTGGTTTGAGCATCGGCAGTGAACCCACCCAAAATAAAGCCACCATCAGATGTACTGTTCATTGAGAACCCTTCCGAGCGTTTAAAGGGAAGAGTCATAACCTGAAATGATTTTAATGTTCCGGTAGGTGTCAGTGAGAATATGGCCAAGCTGTCGGACTCAGGAGCATTAAATTCTTGAGAAAATGAACCGGCTACAACCAATGTCCCATCGGGTTGCACCAGAACAGATCTTGCCATGCCGAACCCAAGGGGGTTAACGATCTTTGTCCATTCAATAAAACCAGTGAAGGTAAATTTTACCAGATAATAACTTTGGTTTTGCCCACCACACATTATTACAGCATGATCGGGCGTCTCGGTAATATTCCATCCAGTACAGACTATCGAGGCAATTACTTTTCGCCATAATGGTGTTCCGTTGGGTTTAAGGCTTACGACAAAAGCAGCGGGGAGCCCAGAACCTCCTGTAATTAGAAGAGTTGAGTCCTGAAGTTCTATGATGGATGTTGCAAAACTACCTTCTGCAGTACCGCTTATAGCCACATCCCATTGGATGGTGCCATTGGGATCAACTTTAATAATGACAGGTAAGAGCGAGCCGTTAGGTTGAGCATAACCGGTAACCGCATAGCCACCATCTTGAGTTTGAATAATTGAATAGCCAACATCGTTTCCGTCGCTCCCAAAACTCGTATTCCATTCTACTTCTCCTAAGGCCGTAAATTTTATTATCCAAATATCCAGCACCCCATCCGTGTTCGTATATCCAGTCGCAGCGTATCCTCCATCACGAGTAGTGACGATCGAATACAGAGCAACGGCTTCCGCCTGAGAAGGGGGCATCACAAGTTTGCTCCATTGAACATCACCCGAAGCATCGAGTTTTACAAGTGCACCATTGCCGGGCACGGCAAACGGGGTCGCACCAGCAAAGATGTAGCCTCCATCGGGAGTTGGGGCAAGCTTCAAGCCAAATGTCGAACTTTCGAAATCGATCTTTTTCTGAAATGTCTGCGCACAGACACAACATGAGATGATCGATACGAGGAGGACTGTTACTATTTTCATCAGAGCTTTACTATCTTTCCATGATAGACGGCAGTAAAGGTATTGGCATCGAGGAGTTCGACGGTGTAGATGCCGGCGGGAAGAGTTTCTATTTGTATTGTAATACTTTCTTCTGCACCACTAAGATTCTTTTTCTCATGATAGACTTCTTTGCCGAGGGCATCGTGGATGGAGAGAAGATATCGACCCGAAGCAAGGTTACTTGGGATCACTACGGTCAATGTTTGAGTAGAAGCTACTGGATTAGGGAAGAGAGAAACATTTGGAATTTGAGATTGCGAATGAGCAACATAGGTCTGATCACAAAGGTCGGATTCGGAGATGGTGATTGGCTCAATTGCAAAGAATGCCTTTGACTGGTAAATTGACCCTGAAGAGACCGGAAAGCCCATCGCAATTTCACGAATACCTTGATTCGTTGATACAAGAAGATCTCTCATATTGCAGTTAGATCCATTAGAATCAAATTTCGAAACGAATATTGACGCTCCGGAATACTTATTCTCTGCAAAGCCGGTAACGATAAAACCATTATCAAGAGTTTTAGTAATAGAATTTGCAGAAAGTGAATATTGTTGAGTTGACATTCTGAAATACTTTAACTCCCCAGAAGCGGTTAGACTTGCAACAAATAAACTGTCTGTCCCTCCCCATGGGGACTTAAATGACATCCGGCCGGCCAGTACTAAAGAAGAGTCCTTCCTTTCAACTATCGAAACGGGCATTTCTTGTCCGAATGCGTCAATTATTTTTGACCAGAGTACCTTGCCTTCAGCATCGCATTTTGATATATAACAATTGTCGGTAGAGTTTTCAACAACTCCGCAGACTGCGAATCCGCCATCGACAGTTGAAGTAATATCAAATGCTTCATCATTACGTGAAGGAATTCCTATAACTTTTCTCCATGACAATATTCCATTCTTATCCAACTTTGTAATTGTGGAAGATGTGGTATTTGATGAATCGAGCATCGACCCACAGAAAACAATTCCAGAATCACTCGTTTCTGTTATCGCTAGAAAATCCGTTCTAAAACCTGAAATAGAATAACTCCAAACCATTGATCCCGTTTTATCAAGTTTAACAACCAATCCCAGTATGCCTGGGTCAAGATCAAATACAGGCGTTGCGTATCCAGCAATGATAAACCCGCTATCGCTTGTCTGAATAATCGAACGTGGTTCATCTGGGAGCTCCGGGGTTCCAATCACATTATTCCATTCGATTTTATTATCCCGATTAATTTTTAATATGCAAAAGTCTTTCGAAGTATCTCCTGAAATGACACCAGTAATAGCATACCCCTCATCGAAAGTCCTAATCATGCAGCGAGGTTCAAAAGAATCCGACTTATCCAACCTAGTGATCAATTGTGACCCCAGAAGCAATCCGAATTTGTCCAATTTAATAAGCAATGAACCTGTGGAGTACAATGAATCATATTCCCTCTCCCCTATGACCATGTAACTACCAGTCTCAGCTTCGATTGCAGCGACAGCAAAGGAGCGAGGATAGCCCGAGGTGAATTTCTTCTGAAATGTTTGTCCATGGATACTACTGAATGTAAAAAACAGTAGTATGGGCAGAAGGCCGAAGGCATTTAACATAGTGATTGTTATTTCACCACATGATAGCCGACCAACTCCAGCTTTGACATAAGGACGCCTGCGTTGTTGTAGACTTGGTGTTTTAATTGGCCGAAACCAAGTTCATAATAATCCAAAACCGTTAGTGTCGCGCCGCTGCTTATCTGTGTGGTGCGATATTTTAATCCAGTAAATTTTTCAAAGCCCATATCGACCGGCGTCGCCAAAGAATCGAGTTTGAGGGTTAATTTATAATTTTGCTGCGTGTTCTCTGCTAAAATGATCTCCTGCCCTTCAGTCATCGGGTAGATCATTGGTGAAATATATCCAGAATCCGGAAGTGATACTTGGTTCAATGTATCATGATCGTAATAATATAAGAAATCATTTCCACCGACCGATTTTTCACGGCAGTAATAAGCATCAAAGCCTCTGAATGAAGTTTTTGAAAGAATGGTGATCGTATCGGGATATGTACTATTCATTGTACCATCAGGGTTATAGATCGTACCGAGATAAGCCCAATAATTTCCAACTTGCATTGGGACTAACTGCCCGGTATAGACCGGCTTATCCTCCGGCGGAGCTGAGCTATCGGAGCAGCTACTTAAGACGAGAACACTTAGGAGACACAACACGAGTGCGATTTTCATACGGTCGAACGATAGAGAAGAGTATGGTAAAATAACTATGAATGCGGGGGAAATGATTCGTGATTAATTTTTTGCGATTTTCATTTCAACGAGTTTGGTGGTAGGTCGCTCCTACGGAGCTTTGGTGGTTTATTACTTTCGGTACTACAAACAGGGCACGCCTAAGGCGTGCGCAGTAGATTTATTTGTACGTGCGAGCAATTATCAAAGATTGCGAGCGAACGTTAGTTATTTTGCCTTTAGCTCCGGAGGAGCACCCTGTTTGTAGTAATCTATACATACAAGAATCCAAGCTCCGTAGGAGCGACCTGTTATTATCAAAGGGCATTAGAATAACATTTCGCTCCTACGGAGCTTTGGTCCAAAATACAATTCCTTCCCCGGGCTTACGCCCGGGGCTACCGACATTTCGCCCCTCTGGGGCTGATGGGGGTGTGCCCCATTCATAACTTATTGCAGCGGTGTCTGGACTTGCACGGTTACCGTGCGGCAATAGTAGCGGCCTTCGGGTGTGGAGTTTAGGCTGGCGTCTTCGGCGGGGCCTATGCCTTTTACTTCGGTTAGTTTTGCATCGCTATTTTCGGCGCGGACGAGTTTTGCTACGGCGTCGGCGCGCGATTGCGAAAGCTCCTGGTTGTGATCGAGTTCGCCTAAGCGATCGGTTGAGCCGTGAATTTGCACATCCGAATTCGGGCGGATGGAATGTGCAACGAAGGTCTTTACCATCTCTTTGTTCTGGCCGGAAATATCGGACTTATCAAAATCGAACACGATAAGTGATAAGCGTGAGAGCTCGAAGGGATAGCGCGACTTTGTTGTCGGCACATCATAACTCTTCGTGTTCTCGAGGCCGGCATCGTCTTTTACGATGAGCGACGCGGTGACATTTTTATTTGCATCGGCGGCTTTTGCAATCGGCGCGAGATCGGCATCGGTAATCTTCCATTCGAACGATGCCGGCGGCGAGCCGCTTCCACCTGTCTTATATAATGGTGCAGTTGCTGCATCGATCTTCATGTCCCAGTTGGCGATCGTTTGTTTGCCGCTTGCTTTCAGGACGAATGGTACTTCTTTTGGCGTGCCCTCATAGCGCGAGAAGTGCTCGTGAATGACGGGTTCGAGTATTTTTGTATTATCGGATGTGATCTCAACGCGCCGATTTTCTTCTATGCCTTCATCGAATTTCTTCGTCGAAGGATTGCGAGGAGAGGCTACCGTTTTTATTGCGATCCTATCCTCCGTAATTCCCCATACCGAAGTAAGATACTCTTTAACGACTTGCGCCCGAGCCTTTGCAAGCGCTGTTGCCTCTTTTGCCGAGCCTGCTTCGTCACCATCGGTTGTGCCGGTGATGGCGATCGTTTGTGCAGGATCATTCGAAAGCCTATCGCCAACGATATTCAGGATCTGATAATACGCTTCGAGCGATGAATGCGGAAGTTCTCGGTTGCGGAAGCTATCGTGATCCGTCGCGGCGATCTTTTGATAGCGGTTCGAAAGCGACGAGCTTGCACTATCGAAGAAAATGTAGGGCAGGATCGGAAACGTCTCGGTGACGATCGTTTCAACGATCTGAATTTGTTGCGGCGATGCCGTCATCACGTCAGCGACCGGTGGCTCTGGTTTCGGAGCGGGAGGTGGAGGTGGTGGCGGTTCGGGAGGCGGCGGTGGTGGCGGCGGTAGCGCTTTGTAAATATTATAGCGGATCGCAACGCCATATTCGAGCGAAGCGATCTTCCATTGGTAATCGTCGCGAGTCTTTGTTAACGGGAAGTTATAACTTGCTTCCGGAGCTGCAGTGATATCTCTTCCAAGCGGCAGCGGATAGCCGATCGCACCGCGAGCACCGAATGAGCTTTTGACATTCAGTAACACACCCGACCCAACAATCTTAAAATTAGTATGCGTCTCGGGATAGACAACACCGCTTGGTGCGAGTATCTCTTCGGTCTGCTCGTAGTTCGATGACGATGATAGTGGCAGGCTGTACGTAAGGCCGGCATTGAGATAGATCGGGAATTTTGCTATCGGAGTGAAGCGAACACCGAGTCCGCCGATGAGCTCGGGTAAACTTGCGGTAAAAGAATGCTGACGCTGGAGCGTTACATATTTTCCGGAAGCTTCATCGAGCACGGGCATATTCCCTACTCGCGCAACACCAAAATCGCCAGAGCGATCGGCATAACCGAACGTGAGGGCAAGATCGATCATCTTTACCAGCGGCTTCTCGAAGATGATACCGATGTTCATTCCAGAACCGGTACCATTACCAAAAACACCGCAGCCATCCTCGCAGCAAAAGACATGGGCTTGCGAGTTATGATAATTTTTTGCAGCATCGCCATAGAGCCCGAAGCGGAAGGCGAGCTCGCGATTGGCGTCGGCATCAGAGCGTAGGGGGTCGATCCCCTTCTTCGGCTGGGCGAAGAGGGATGAGTAAATCAAAAGCAATAGTATTATTGATGCGATCTTTCTCATTGTCATTCCGACCGAAGGGAGGAATCTGTGACTACAACCGATTTGGAATACCAATCAGCTGCTAAGTCGATCCACGGTTTGTTCATTCCTTCGATCAATGCAATCTTTTTTTCACGACGATAATCTTTTAACTGAGTCTCGCGAGTGATGGCAAGATGTACATCCGAGAATTTCTCGAAGTATACAAGCTTATTTATGTGGTACTGATGCGTAAAACTCTTTTGAGTACCGAACTTATGCTCCCATACC
>DASTAO010000120.1:0-6814 GCA_035712525.1 Kapaibacterium sp. (SeqCode) | reverse complement strand
TCATATTCATACGAGAAAGAATGATACCATTGACGTGGCCGGCAAGAGTTTTCGATGGCAATTCCTGAAAGATCGGAGCGGCGACAGCAATGCCGAGCATTAATAGCGAACCAAGCCAAATGCCGAGCGAAAGAGATTTTAAGATAGATAGAATCATGTTGTTATTCGAGAGTAGGGTAATAAACAATCTAAGACGGTGCAACGTTTGAAGTATTGTTATGAATGCTACTTTTGATCACATCGCCCTTGAAAGCAACGACATTGCTGAAAGCATTGCGTTTTATAAACGCCAGTTTCAGGATGTTGAAGTACTGTACGAAGATGCAAGCTGGGGTTTCATAAAGGCCGGGGGGATTAAGATCGCGTTTGTATCTCCGGGCGAACATCCGCCACATATCTGTTTTACGGTGAATACCCATGAGGAGTTAGAAGCTCTATCTGCGGAATTTGGTAAAACGATCAAGATTCACCGCGACAGAACAGAATCGTTCTATATCACCGATCCGAGCGGAAATCCGGTTGAAATATTGTGGTATCCGTAGTACCGGAACCTGAAGTGAAGAACCAATCGTTTTACGTCACTTCATTCAAATTGCCGCCGTAGCTCAGTTGGTAGAGCAGCTGATTCGTAATCAGCAGGTCACCGGTTCAAGTCCGGTTGGCGGCTCAGGTAGATTCAAAAGAAAGCGGCTTTTGCCGCTTTTTTTTTCAGTTTAATTGGTGTAATTGTATTTTTGCCGATAGTCAATCGGCGATAACCCGGTTATCTTTTTGAAAGTGGTTCTAAAGGCCTTTGTATCGGAATAACCCACATCGTACATTATTTCGCTAACGTTCTTTCTCCCAACTTCAAGACTCTTCTTTGCCGCTTCGATCTTTACTCGTTGCAAATACTCGACCACAGTATTCGAGGTTGCTTTTTTGAAGCGACGTTCGAATGTACGTCTACCCATTGCCGTCATTGCGGCTAATTGTTCAACAGTGATCTTGGTATGGAAATTTTTCTCGATGAACACCTGTGCATCTTTAATGGGCTCGTCCTCATGGCCTTTTTGTCCGCTGAACATTGTGAATGGGGATTGACTGCCGCGTTCGATCTCGATCTCATATATCTTTGCAGCCATGATTGCCACGTCGCGGCCAGCGTACTTTTCGATGATGTATAATATCAGATTCCAGAATGAATTAGCGCCGCCGCTGGAATAGACTCCTTGCTCATCGGTGATGATCTTATCGGATACCAGATTAATATCCGGAAACATCTCGCGAAAATCATTTTCACCAAGCCAGTGAGTAGAGCAGCTCTTACCTTCGAGAAGGCCCGTTGCAGCTAAGAGAAATGTGCCGACACATAGGCTTGCAACTTCCGATCCGTTCTTATACTGATCGACGATCCAAGGGAAAAAGGTTTTATTGTTCTCTATCACTTCATACATATTCCCATTGACCGCGGGGATAATAATCAAGTCAGTCCTCTTCACCTCATCAATGGCGTAGTTCGGAGTTACAGTAAAAAATCCGTCGTATACTTGTGGCTCGCGGGTCATGCCAACCAATTGAATAGAAAACATTGGATTTTTGCCCATTTTGACCAATATTTCATTCGCTCTATGAAAACCAATAAATGAGCCTTCTATGCATCCAAGGGCTGCTGCGCCCCTTGGTACTAATATCGAAATGTTCTTCATAGTACAAATATACGCAACCTGAATGTCGTAATCAACCCCTTAGAATGCCGTTTTTGCGCCTCACATAGTGGAGGCTTTTCCCGGTAATTTTGTATCGTTAAGCAACACGACTAACTGACCATGACGCAAATAAACGCCTATCTCAATTTCACCGGCAATTGCCGTGAAGCAATGAGCTTTTACAATACCTGCATTGGCGGGGAACTTTCGATGCAGACCGTAGCCGGTTCACCGGCCGAAGCACAATGTCCGGCATCGATGAAAGATCATATTCTTCACTCATCATTAACGAAGGACAATCTCGTCCTAATGGGTTCTGATATGAGCGGCCCGGAAGGAATTACGAAAGGCAATAACATCGCCCTTTCGCTTAATTGCTCAAGCGCTGAAGAAATAAGCTCATTCTTTTCTTCGCTCTCCACTGGGGGAGATATTATTCACCCATTGACAGAGGAATTCTGGGGAGCGACCTTTGGAGTATTTACAGATAAATTTGGCATCCGCTGGATGCTGAATTATGACAAGAACATTCAAGTAAACTTAAATCACAAAAACTAAGAAAGACACCAATGAAAAAGCTTAAATTACAAGTGCAGACAAGCATCGACGGATTCGTCGGTGGTCCAAACGGCGAACTCGATTGGATGACCTGGAATTGGTCGGAGGATATCAAGAAGTATGTAAATGATCTTCATACTACGATCGATACGATTCTTCTTGGCCGAAAGATGACCGATGGCTTTGTAACACACTGGGAGAACGTCCCGGAGAGTGATGAATCGTATGCATTTTCACGAGTTATGGTTGACACTCCGAAAGTAGTGTTCTCGAAAACGCTGACGGAATCGAAGTGGAATAATACTACACTTGCGAGTGGTGATATAACTGAAGAGGTCAATAACCTTAAGAATAAATCTGGAAAAGACCTCATTGTATATGGAGGAGCTGGATTCAATTCTTCACTTGTAAAAGCCAATCTTATCGACGAATATTACCTTTTCATTAATCCAACGGCGCTCGGGAATGGGATTAGTATATTTGGCACGATTGAGGACAAGCGCCGCCTCGACCTTACCGAATCAAAAGCCTTCGATTGCGGAATCGTTTTATTAAAATATGCACCGAAACAATAACATAGGAGGATACATAAATGACAACAAGACACAATTTTCTTAAAATGGCAGGGGCTGCTATCATAGCCTCGACACTTAGTGGCGGACTCTTTTCAACCGATCTTTTCGCAAAACAAACAATGACGGAAGAAACAAAACCAAAAAGCGGATATGTCGACGTTAACGGACTTAAGCTCTATTATGAGATTCACGGAGAAGGGAAACCACTTGTCCTGATTCACGGTGGCTTGATGGCGATCGAAGGATTTGGTCCGGTATTGCCGATGCTTGCCAAAGGCCATCAAGTTATAGCGGTCGATCTTCAGGCGCATGGTCGCACAGCAGATATCGACCGCCCGTTTAGTATCCAGGCAATGAGCGATGATATCGTCGGCTTGCTCAAACATCTTAATATACCGAAGGCAGATATCATGGGGTATTCACTCGGTGGAGGAGTTGCCCTTCAGGTTGCGATCCGTCATCCTGAAGTTGTTAATAAGCTTGTGCTCGTTTCGACCCCGATACGTCGCAATGCATTCTATGCAGATATTCTCACTCAGCAGGGATATGTCAGTGCAGGAATGGCTGATCAATTGAAGCAGACTCCTCTATATACCTTATATGCAAGCCTTGCACCCCGCGTTGAGGATTTCCCCAAACTACTTGACAAGATCGGGGAGTATATGAAGAAGGATTTCGACTATTCGAAAGAAGTTGCTGCGATCACCATCCCGACACTTGTCGTTTGTGCCGATGCCGATATTTTTCCGCCGGCCCATGCGGTAGAAGTATTTGGTTTGCTTGGTGGCGGTAAGCGAGATGGCGGGTGGGATGGTTCTGGTAGGCCGAGTTGTTCTCTAGCGATCATACCAGGACTGACCCACTATAATATCGGTGCCGATCCGAAATTAGCTGAAACCGTGATCCCATTTTTGGATAAAACCGGCAAATAAAAAAGACATACAATGACTGTTACCAAACAACTCATAGAAGAGATAAACCGCGCCTTCGAAACGAGCGATTATTCAGCTCTCGAATCGCATAGTACCGATGACGTTCGTTGGACGATCGGTGGACGAACCCAGGTGAGAGGGAAGAAAGATTTCATTCAAATGTGCAAAGATGCACCATTCGAAGAAGTAAAATTCCTGATAACCAGCATTATCATCGATGGTGACCAGGCAGTAGTCGAAAGCATAATGCATGCCAAGACGAAAGACGGTAAGGCATATCAGCAATATATTTGTGATGTGTACCATTTTGTTGGCGATAAGTTTGACGAGCTCAGGTCGTATGTCGATACGGCCTATGATAAGGAAGTATTAAAAGAGGAATCGGTTGCGGCTTGACAGTATTGATAGTTTTAGTTAATAATTAATTCATTTACTTTAAGGAGAAAAATCATGAATCCAGTAGTTCATTTTGAAATGCCGGCGGAAAACCGCCAGCGGATGGCAGATTTCTATTCGAAGACTTTCGGATGGAATACCCAAGTTCTTGGCGAGGAAATGGGAGGCTATGTTTTAGCGTCGACCGTTGAATCTGATGAGAACGGCCGACCGACGAAGCCCGGTGCGATCAATGGTGGCTTCTATCAAAGAACAGACGATCCCAGTTCTCATGCACCGTCAGTCGTTATCGGTGTCGAAAACCTCGAAGAGCACATGAAGAAGGTTACTGCTGCCGGCGGTACGATCATTGGCGAGCCGATGCCGATTCCAGGAGTCGGGCTTTGGGTATCGTTCAAAGATACCGAAGGCAATCGTGTCAGTATGCTTCAACCACAAATGTAAGGTGTATTAATATGCAAAAAGTAACTACATTTTTAATGTATAATTCCGGCGCTGCCGAAGCAATGGAATTCTATACTTCGATCTTCAAAAATTCGAGGATCGTGAGCAAAATTGAAATGGGTGGCAAAGTGATGGGTGGTACCTTCGAACTCGAAGGTCAGCAGTACCATTGCTACGAAGCTGGAGGTGATTATTTCAAATTTACCGAAGGTATATCCATCATGGTTAGTTGCCCGACCCAGGAAGAGATCGATTATTATTGGGAGAGATTAAAAGCCGATGGCGGTGCTGAGTCACAGTGTGGCTGGCTGACTGATAAATTCGGAGTCTCCTGGCAAGTCTGTCCTCCACAGCTCATGGAAGCACTAACTAACCCCGATAAAGAAAAAGCAGACCGCGCATTTCAAGCAATGCTGTCAATGAAGAAGATCATTCTTGCCGATATTGAAGCGGCGTTGAAGGGATAGTGGCAAACTGAACGGAGGAGTCCTCTATGAAGATAGTAGGGGATTCCTTGGTCAGATTTTTTGTATACGTTTATAATAGTAAAAAATATGAAAATTGTCAGAGTAATTTATACAACTAAAGCCGAATATTCTGAGCAAAATCAGAAGAATATTCAAACAGTCATGAGTGATCTTAAGCAGATCGCAAATACTGGGATCAACTATAACTCCTGCTTGAGTCCTGACGGAGTCAGCTTTACTCATACTGCATTCTTTCAATCAGAAGAAGATGAGAAAGTACTTCTTGGATTACCGGCGTTCAAAGTATTTCAGGAGCAGCTAAAAGCTAATGGACTGGTAGCACCGCCGAAGCAAGAAGTATTAACCTTGGTCGGATCATCAAAAGAATTATTTTAAGGAATAATTTTGGATTACAAGATAGGAACAAAAGAAAAGCCAATGGCTTTGAAAACGCCTCCGCTTTCGTCGGAGTATACAATGCATGTTGATGAAAAAGACGGCAAGAAGATTTTGGTTTGTACAGTCGGAAAAACAGTCCTTCACTATGACTACCGCTGCCTTGGTGATCTTCATTCAATGCTGAAGAAGCATGGTGATTGGATGGAGTTGGGGAGTGCCGATGAACAGCAGCCGACGAAGGAAGGCACTGTTGAAGCCTGGGGGCGATCGGAGAAAAATCCCATTGGTGCCTGGTATGGCCTAAAGAAAGGGTTTCGAGGACGCTTTGGAATGTATATCCCGCCGCTTATGGAAAAGCTTGGGTTGGCCGAAGTCACCCACGAGGCTCGTGGGAATAAAATGCGAGCTAAATAACATCCTATGGACGCTGTGTATTCTCAGGTAAGGATAGCTCGGCCGACTAATCAACTTGATGTAGTCATCCGGTTTTATTGCAATGGACTTGGCTTACCTGTAATAGGCAGCTTCTCAGATCATGATGGTTATAGTGGCGTTATGCTCGGTATGCCGGATGCATCTTATCATCTGGAATTTACTCAGCACATAACTGCCTCGATATGTCAAGCCCCATCAAAAGATAATCTGATCGTCTTTTATTATGATGGAAAAGAGGAACGGGACATAGTCGCAAAGCGGCTGTTTGAAATGGGGTATGCAGAAGTGGAGCCGGAGAATCCATACTGGAGAACGGATGGGATTACAATTGAAGACCCGGATGGTTGGAGAGTGGTCCTGATGCAGATACCAGATTTTGCAACAAAAAAATAATTTAAATTCAAAATAGGGAATTTGCAATTTCTGGCGAGAGTTCTTTATTACCCCTCGCATCATTTTTACCTCGTGCGTTTTAGCAAGCCTTACTTCACGCACAACCACGATTTAGATATTCTATGCCTTTATGTCTCACCTTGAAGGTGCGGAGCGTTCATCTGCACACCATCGGCTTAATGGGCTCGATCATTTGCGGGCATTAGCGATTACCCTTGTCTTTCTATTTCATTATGGAGGATTATTTCCTCACCCGGATTGGGTTGCTGAAATAAGTCGGTTCGGATGGACTGGGGTGGATCTGTTCTTTGTACTAAGCGGGTATTTGATCTCCTCGCAGTTATTTTCGAGTATAGCCAGTAATGGCAGCTTCTCGTACCGGGCTTTTTTTATCAAACGATTCTTTAGGATCATCCCAGCTTATCTTGTAGTAGTAGGATTATATTTTCTGGTTCCAATCCTGCGCGAACGAGAAGGACTTACGGATCTCTGGAGATACTTAACCTTTACCCAGAATTTCGGGCTTG
>DASTAO010000119.1:0-7800 GCA_035712525.1 Kapaibacterium sp. (SeqCode) | reverse complement strand
CGATCTGCTCCTTCGTAAAATTCGACCTGGCGTGAGCGAGCGCCGCAATACCCATTTCCTTGCGTAGTGATTCATCTGTTAACAGTTTGGCAATGCTTGCTCCAAGCGCATCGACATCACCCATCTTCACGATATAACCTGTCTTCCCATCGACGTTCACCTCCGGCAAGCCACCGATATCGCTCGATATCACCGGAACACCGCAAGCCATAGCTTCAAGAGCTGAAAGCCCGAAACTTTCATTGCCCGAGGGAATCAGAAAGATATCACTTGCGGATAAGATCGAAGCAAGCTCCGATTGTTTGCCAAGAAATCGGGTATGGCTCCAGATACCAAGTTCACGAGCCAATGCTTCGCATTCCGTACGATCGGGACCATCGCCAACGAGCAAAAATTTTGCTTTAATGCCAGAATCTAAAATTATTTTGAAAGCCTTGATTGCATCCTTTACACGCTTAACCGCGCGGAAGTTTGATACGTGGACTAATATTTTTTCTCCGTTCGGAGCAAGCAGCCGGCGAAGATTTGCTGCGGCAGGAATCGGGTAGAATATCGTCGTATCGACAAAATTCGGAATGGAAATGATATCTTTATTAACGCAATAGGTCTCGATCGTTTCTCGCTTCAGAAATTCCGATACCGACGTTACCACATCCGATGCTTCGATCGTAAACTTCATCAGTGGCTCGAAACTCGGCTCCTGACCGACGAGCGTAATATCCGTTCCATGCAGCGTCGTGACTATCTTCAGATCGCCGCCAATGATCTGCTTCGCTAAATGAGCAGCCGAAGCGTGCGGGATGGCGTAATGGGCATGGATGAGATCGAGCTTCTCATATCTGGCAACCTCCACCATCTTGCTCGAAAGCGCCGACTCATAGAGGGGAAATTCGAAGAGCGGATAAGTCGACATTTCGACCTCATGGTAAAAAATATTATCGATATATTCTGCATTGGCCATCGTCCCGATGCCGGTAAGCCGCATGGGTAACGCATAGGTTATGAAATGGACCTGATGCCCGCGCTGGGCAAGCGATTTGCCAAGTTCAGTTGCAACAATTCCGGAGCCGCCGTAAGTAGGATAACAGGTGATGCCGATATTCATATTGTTTCAAAACTACGCATTTTATTGTTATGCTTTGATGACGAAGACGAATGAGAGAGATTTTTATTTCACGATTACCTGTACGATCCGCGCCCCGGAAGTAAAGATCTCTGCTTCGAGATTCATTGCCGATCTCATACCCATCTCGTCAAAAGAAGATATCGAGAATGCACTCGAGCGTATTCGCAAGGAGTTCTACGATGCTTCGCACCACTGTTACGCGTACCGCTTAGGAAATCATGCAGAAATAATCCGAGCCGCTGATGATGGTGAACCAGCCGGTACTGCAGGCAAGCCAATTTTACTCATACTCGAAGGTGCAGACATCACAAATATTCTTTGCGTCGTAACAAGGTACTTCGGCGGCACTAAGCTCGGCACTGGTGGACTGGCAAGAGCGTATTCCGAAGCCGCACAGCTTGCCGTTTCACTATCGGCTAAGACACAAGTGTTTCTCCGTCAACGGATCTCACTCGTCTGCTCCTACGACGAACTGGCTGCACTGGAGCGGTATTTGATCCATCGTAACCTCAAAGCCTACGATGCGATCTATGGTGATACCATTTCAATGGCAGTAGATGTCAGATTATCAGAGATCGAGCAACTACAAGCAGAGATCAGGGAGAAATTTCTTAACAAAGTAATCACGACAAAAGGCTAGCAAGGCTTATTGTTTCCAACAAGCTCGATACGTATTGTACCGCTTTAGCATCAACCTATAAAACAAGGCGGCGTCTTCATCTTTCCCGGTATCGTTCTGTATGCTTTGCAGCGACAATTCTAAATGGTGCATCGCATTTTTCAACTCTCCTAAGGACTCATCATTCCGAGCCATCAAATATTTTTTTTCAGCAAGAAATGAATCGGTGGTATTGCATTGTTGGCTTGCCTGCCCGAGTTTCCCTAATATTCTATTAAGTGTTGATGAAGAAGCGCCGTCATATAGTTGCGTAAAGTACAATCGAGAAACATCCATCTTTTCTGCCATTGCAAAACAATGCAATCTGGAATATGCGGCAAGAAAATGCTCGGCATTTAATTTGAGTCGGGCAGCTTGCTGCCACTGCTCGGCAGCGCGAGCATAGTCCTCATTAAGAAACAATACATCACCTCGAAGAATATGCAGTCCTGTCTGGTTCTTCAGATCAGTAGCCGATGGCGCCGTATCGAGAATGGCCAATGCTTCTTTGACTTTATGCAATCTCAACAATGAATACACTCTTCCCTGAATGGCATCTGCCCTTCCTGCTTCAGCAGCAACCATTGCATAAATGCTATCGGCCTCTTCATACTGCCTATCATGAAAAAATCCACGGGCTTCTTTCATCAGTTTGCCGATTCTTCTCAAACAAGGCTGCATGATGATCGAACGGCGGGCGTAGAAGTAGTTGGTTCGAAGCGAATCATCGGCGCTCATCAAGACAGGATGCTGTTTTGAGTCAGCAAGCCAATCAGCCTCAAGGTCTTTCAATGACTTGTGATAGATGCCCTCATAATCAAGCGATGAATAGACCTGTAAATAGTTATCCGCCCCATACTTCGAGATCAGATAGGACGAGAAGGCACCAGCCAATACATAACTTTTACTCGAAGCATTCGAAGCAAAACCGGTGAAGCCCAACACATCCGAAACTCCGGAAGCCAGCTTCAACTCGAGTATCTCAGAACTCAAGTGATTAAGGCTCCGAAGCCCATCGTAGGTTTCTTCGATCGATTCTGCTGCCCCCTCGGTAATGCCGGTGCTATAACTGATGCGAAACGGAAAGCTTCCCTTGGGGGCAAGCAACACATGGACAAGCTCATGCTTGAGGGACTGCAGATTTTCCTTAGCAATATGAAGCTCGCTTCGCCATGGTTTAGAAATGCTTGCGCTGCGGGTACCGATATATTTATATAACTCAGCTACCGAAGGATAAAGATAGATATCTATAGTCCCAAAGCTATTGATCGGTAAATGGTAGAATGCTCGGATGGAATCAAGATCAGTTCCGATCTCATAACTAATGAATGTCACCTCATCAGGCTGCAACGAATCGGGCGAATAATGCAAGACGGCATTCTGTACTTGCACTGCCTTTGAAAGCTCTTCTTCCACATAGCCTGTCGTGTGAGATATACCAAGATGGGGAAACAACTCGAAGATCAACATGGCAACCCATAACGGCAAGACGACAACTCCAATCGTTGCAGCAATCGAACGCACAGCCCGTTTTAGCAGAAGAGGATAAATACTTACCGCAAGTATTATAAATCGAGACCACCAATAAGCCGATTGCAATTCTATTACTTCATCCCAAACAAAGCCGGGGAAATATCCATACTGCCAACCGTAGGTAAATATCTGTGGTCCGAAATATCCCGGAAGCAAACTCACCATAAGCCAAAGCAGCCATGAGCTCACCACCAAGAGAATCCTTAAGCGATTCGTCGGAGCTGTTATCCCGACCGCTATCCCAAGTAGTACCCCAATGAGTATCGTAAGTGGGACGATCTCGATATAAAAAACCAGTCCATCAAGTAAAGCACAATTCGGAATAACTATCAGCGAAAGAAACGAGATAACAAGCGGAATCCCGGAATATGCTAACGCTTCCGAAAACACTCTCAAAACGACTGCAAGCGAAATATCCGTTAGCCCAATGACCCGCTTCGAAGCCAGAAGCATTACCCAAATGCTCGATGCCAATGCAATAAGCGAGGAATACTCAAACCCCAGCACCTGAAATAACGGACTAGCAAAACAGATCACCGCCAGGGAGATCACCGTGTGATATAAAATGCTATTTCGATATGGTGCTGTTGTCCTCAAGCCGGTATTGCCCTTAATTACCTTCTATTGCCTAAATTACGGCAAGCCCTGAAAATCTCCGTAACTTTGCAATTATTACTTTTATCATTTGAATGTCAGCTAACGTAATCGTTACCATTTCCTATCCGGTAAAGCTCGATAAGATCGTGCAGTACCAGCACCTGATCGAACAATTTGCTCGGGCCGTCAACGAAACTCAAAGCGGGATCGAAGTATCCGTCTATGCTTCTGACGAAAAGGCCAATGCCTTTGTCGAGCTCTATGAGTGTATCAATAATGAAAGCTTCGATAATCTCGAAGATAATTATGACGATGCAACGAAGGACTTGGTGATCGCCATCAGCGAATGCCTCGAAGAGCGTCAGACGATCCGGACCTTAACCAAGCGCATCGGATAAGCGAAGGGGCGCTCCGGCATCTCGGAACCTCAGGGTACAACAGTCTGTTCGGAAGCTCCCAATTGGGGCAATTGGCGCAGTTGGTTAGCGCGCTTCCTTGACATGGAAGAGGTCACAGGTTCGAATCCTGTATTGCCCACGAGTCTGATTGTAACAACGAGCCAAGGTTACACCTTGGCTTTTTTATTACACCGGTTCTATTTTATTCTACCTGCCGTAATTCCATTATCCAATCGGCAAAGGCTCTGAATGCTCCGTGACCGGCGCGGATGTTACCGACATGATGGACCTCTTCGAGCACTTCGCCAATACCATCGCCAGGTGCGCCCGTAAGCCCATGGACTCTCACCAGCCGGATGATCCCCAGATCGTTAACGTCGTCGCCGATATAAGCAATGTTCGATAATTCAAGACCCGTCTGTTCTAAAATGGCAGGCAGGAATTCAGCTTTATCCTGGATGCCTGGGAAGTAATATTTCAGGTTAAGTTTTTCCGAACGGGACTTAACCGTCGGAGTATTTTCTCTTGTACAAAAAGCTGTTTCAATACCCTGTTCGCGAAGCAGCTCGATCCCCATCCCATCGCGGATGGAAAATCGCTTTAGCTCTTCTCCGTTAGCCCCATAATAAACTCCTGTATCGGTCAGGACACCATCGACATCTGTCAGGACCAGTTTAATATTCGCTGCCCGGTCAGCAAGCTCTTCGGCATCAAGTTCGGTAAATTCAAATTCTTCGTCGTACATGATTACTTCTGTTTAATAATGCTACGAATATACGAACCTGAAATTCTGACTTCCGACTTCTTACTTCAAATTTCGCCCCGCCGATGTCGTATTTTTGTAATATATGCAAGAACGCCCGAAAACAAAGATCGTCGTAACGCTGGGTCCTGCTACGAGCTCTGAAGAAACAATAGCCGAACTCATAGACGCCGGAATGAACATTGCCCGGCTGAATTTTTCGCACTCAACCCCGGAAGAACATCTCGAGATCGCCAATCGCATTCGTACCGTAAGCCAGCGCCTTGGCGAGCATATTGCCATCATGGGCGATCTGCCGGGGCCGAAAATGCGTACCGGCGAAACTGAAGATCCGGCCGGTGTAATGATCTCGCTTGATTCTAAACCGATTCTGACCTTCGATCACGATGGCAAGACGACTTCGGAAGTCATTACGACAAGTTATCCGTATCTCGGCGAAGACGTATCGGTTAACGATCCGATCTTGCTCGATGACGGAGGTATTATCCTTTATGTCGATGAGATCATTTCCAAGACTGAGATCCGTGCCCGCGTGAAAAGCGGCGGCATATTAAAAAGCCATAAAGGAATAAATTTTCCGAGAACGAAGCTTCGTATTCCCGCGCTTACGGACCACGATAAAGAACTCGCCCGCTTCGCGGTTGAGAAGATCGGTGTCGATGCCTTAGCGCTTTCATTTGTACGGCGCGCCGGCGATGTCTTACAGCTCCGCCATTTCCTCGAAACCGAGCTTCATAAAGGAGATGTGCCGATCATTGCAAAGATCGAGAAACCGGAAGCAGTTGAGCATATCGAAACGATCCTCGATGTAGCCGATAAGATCATGGTCGCTCGCGGCGATCTCGGTGTTGAGATGCCGCTCGAGCAAGTACCACCGGTTCAGAAACGGATTATCGATATGGCTAATCGCCGTGGCATACCCGTCATAACGGCAACGCAGATGCTTGAATCGATGATCAGTCACTCTCGCCCTACACGCGCCGAAGCAAGCGATGTTGCCAATGCTGTCTTCGATGGTACCGATTGTGTCATGCTCTCGGCCGAAACAAGCGTCGGTGTTTATCCCGTCGAAGCTGTAAGGACAATGCGCGAGATCGCTATGCAGGCTGAGAAAAGCGGCTACGTCAGAAGACAAGAACTCTTCGAAACACCGACTGACATTAATGCAAATGCCGTCGATTCTGTTGCTCGCGCAGCAGCAGTGCTTGCCGAAGAAGTAAATGCTCACGCCATTATCTGTGCCACGCTTTCCGGCAAGAGCGTTCGCTACATGGCAAAGTACCGATTCTCAAAACCGGTTATCGGTATGTCAACCGAAGAAGGCTCACTCAGACGGATGGCATTTTATCATGGAGTAATACCGCTCAAGCTTGAGCAGATAAAAGATTTCGATGAGACTTTGAACTACATGGTAGAATCCGCCCAACAAAAAGATCTCATCCCCGATACCGGGTTTGTCGTTATGACGGCAGGCCATCCTATTTTTCAGGTATCGAGTACGAACATCGTGAAGGTGCATCGGTTGGGATAAAGCATAACAAACCCGTTGTGCACCCGTAGGATGTATAGAAGATATATGAAATTACGTTTATTAGCGCTTATTGCACTTTTTACCATCGTCAATGCTTCGGCTTATAGCCAGTGGGTTCTCCATGGCGGAGTGATGGACGACCAGATCCATCGTGGTATCGAGCTTACCTATAACATGCAGTATAATGAGGCTGATCAGACCTTCGATACTGTCATTCGTCAAAATCCTCAGCATCCTGCCGGATACTTCTATAAAGCCATGGTCAATTTTTGGCGCGCCGTTACCAATACCGATAATACCGGTTACGACGATGCCTACGCCCGCGATCTCGATGAGTGCATTAAGCGAGCAGACTTGCTCCTTGATTCAAATGAGTGGGATCTCGCTGGGTTGTTTTATAAAGGAGCGGCACTAGGGATGCATGCTCGCATTTTTGCCATCCGCCCAAAATGGCAGGATGCAATAAACCTACTTGTTAGCGATGCAAAAGACGGAGTAAAATATTTAAATAAACTCGAGGAAAAGATACCGGCAAATGGCGACATTATGTTCGGCCGCGGGCTCTATAATTTTTATGTGGAAGCTGTAAAAGAAGATAATCCTACACTCGCACCGATCATTAATGTATTCGCAACCGGTAGTAAACGCATTGGTTTGCAAATGCTCGAGTACGCTGCTCAGCGAGCAAGCTATTCGCAGACCGAAGCGATGTATGAATTAATGAAGGTCTACTACCTTTATGAAAAAGATTATAACAAATCGTATAACTATTCACGAATTCTTGCTTCGAAGTATCCGAACAACTCAGCCTTTCTCCACTACCTCGCTTTTAATCAAGTCAGCTTAGGCGAGCACGCAAAATATGATTCTACCTATCGGGTAATGCTTGCCCGCGCCAAAGAACGCCGCGAAGGATATACGATCAAGCAAGCCCGCGAAGCAATGTACTTCATCGGCCAATCAAATTTGTACCGGCCGAATGGAAATATCGACTCGGCTTTATACTATCTGTATAACAGCAATTTATTAAGCCGCAAGATCACCCCCGATGAAGTGACCTGGTGGATAGCAAAATCGGAATTGATGTTAGGAATGGCATACGATGTTCGCGGCGACCGCACTAATGCCATCATGATGTATAACCGCGTAATGAAAATGAAAGATGTTGCGACCCACGGCGATGCCCAACGGTAT
>DASTAO010000118.1:0-4200 GCA_035712525.1 Kapaibacterium sp. (SeqCode) | reverse complement strand
TTCTGAAACGACCGAGACAAAAAAACGACAATTCGGTCGGATCGCTGTTTGTCTTTCAGAGAACAAAGAAATGGCCGAATTGCTGATCAGAAAAACTGCTCGCCTGGCCGAACGCTTTGATGTTCAGTGGTATGTAGTCTTTGTCGAGACACCCGATCTGGCCGCTGAGAAGATCGACCTTGCAGTGCAGCGACATCTCATAAATAATTTTAAATTAGCAACTGAACTAGGGGCCCATGTCGATACGATCAAAAATCCTGATGCAGTAAAAGCGATCGGTGAATATGCCCGTCAAAAGAACATTCAATTGCTTGTCGTAGGAAAACCTGCACCAAAACGATTTCCTAAATTGCTCGGCTCGACGATCGTCGATAAGCTTATCGACGAACTCGAACAGGATGAGATCGACATTCAGATCGTTTCAAAATAACCGATGAGACTCAAGACAAGAATACTTCTAGCGTTGGCGTTAATGACATTGTTCATTGCGCTGCTCTCGATTGCCTCGACCTATTTTATTCAGCGGCTTGGTACTGCCTCCGAGCATATCATGAAAGATAACTTCAAGAGCATCTATAATGCCAACATGATGGCATCTGCCCTTGATGAAATGGATAATGCTTTATATAAGCAAATTGTCGACCCTAAACATTACGATCTGTACCATACCAGTTTTATTCGCAACAGTGCCGTCTTTGACGAAAACCTAAAGCAAGCATCATCGAATGTCACTGAACCTGGTGAAGAACTTATCGTCAACCGGCTACATCAACGCTATGAGCACTATCTCGCCTTTGTCCCGATCGATGTCCAAACTTATCTCACGGTAAATGCCCAAGCATACGATTCTCTTAAGGCGAGTTGTCTGGAGCTGTTTGCGATAAATAAAAAAGGAATGGATATTCGAAACTCCCGCGCCAAGGAAGTTTCGAATGAAGCGGCGCTATACACCATCATCCTCGCAGGAGTTATATTATTGATAGCTGTTCTAACACTTTTTGGTTTACCGGCCTTAGTGATCAACCCGATAACGGAGCTAACCAACAAGATTAAGGCAATAGCCAATAGGAAGTACTCCGAGCGCGTCGAGGTACACTCAAAAGACGAGATCGGCGAATTGGCAACAAGTTTTAATCAAATGGCGATCAAACTCGATGAGTATGAGCGTTCTAATATTGATGCTTTGATCGCAGAGAAGAAACAATCGGAAGCAATCGTCAAAAGCATGAACGATGGTGTGTTGGTACTCGATCGTAATTATAGTTTTGTATTAGTAAACCCGATTGCCTGTGAACTGCTCGGGATTCAGGAGAATGACCTACTGGGAAAGAATGCCAACGATGTGGCTCAACATAATAATCTCATAGCGACACTCGTCGAAAATATAGCAACACCGACGGGTCCTAAACCCATCGATGGTGCATACCTAAGAATTTATTTTAATGGCAAGGAAGAATATTTTTTAAAAGACATTATTCGCATCGAGCGAACCGAAGGTGATCCTTCGACCGCGATTGGATATGTCATTGAATTAAAGAATGTATCGGAATTCAAGGCGCTTGATGAAGCAAAGTCAACCTTCGTGACTACCGTTTCTCATGAATTGCGCACCCCCCTCTCTGCACTGAACATGAGCTTACGATTATTACAAGACGAGCGAATCGGGCCAATGAACGAGGAGCAGTCTCGCATTCTATCGGCAATGAAGGAAGAAATCCGCCGGCTGATACGCATAGTTGGAGAGCTGCTCGAGCTTTCCCGCGCTGAGATCGGCGCAGAGTTAATGCACATCAGCGAAGTATCACCCGATAGCATTGTCGATGCCGCCGTCACCCCGATGATGCTCCAAGCCGATCAAAAACAAGTTCTTCTTGAGATCGAATTGCCATCGGAGTTACCACTTATTAAAGCTGATAATAGTAAGATCGCCTGGGTACTTATTAACCTTCTGAGCAATGCCATTCGCTTTACTCCGGCTGGAGGCAAGGTTACTCTATCAGTTTCGGCAAAGGATAACCAGGTGGAATTTTTAGTCGCTGATACTGGCATAGGCATCGAGCCACAGCACCTTGCCAAAATTTTCGATAAATTTTTTCAGACATCTAAAGTAGCAGCAACGCATTCCGGCGTGGGATTAGGCTTGGCGATCTCAAAGGAAATAATAGAAGCTCACGGCGGAAAAATTACCGTGACGAGTGAGGTAGGAAAAGGAAGTACCTTCAGATTTTATTTGAAGACTTCATAATATAATGCTACTCTACTATTAAGACAATAGCAATAAAAAAGGGATGGCAATTTCCATCCCTTTACATTTCTGACAATTTTTTTACGCCGGCATCGGTGCAATGCTGCCACCAATATCCTTTAGCGGGGGCAATTTTACATTATCAGCGATCGTGAACTTCTTCTCCGGTGGCTTATTTGCAGGTACTGGCCGCTCGAATGGCGGTAATTCACCGCCGTTCATAATTATTTCGACTTCTTCAGCCGAGAGAGTCTCACGCACCAGTAATTCCTTTGCCATGTGATGCAGGACATGAATATTTTCTTGCAAAATGTGCTCCGCACGCTGCATTCCTTCTTCAACTATGCGGCGAATTTCTTCATCAATGATTCGACCGGTGGTATCGGAGTAGGTCTTTTCTGAGGACATATCACGCCCAAGAAATACTTCATGTTCCCCCCTGCCATATTTAAGAGGTCCGAGCTTTTCCGACATACCCCAATCGCAAACCATCTTACGAGCAAGATCGGTAGCACGTTCAATGTCATTTCCGGCACCGGTAGTAATGCGATTAAAGATCAACTTCTCAGCAGCACGGCCGCCAAGAGCATAAGCAATCACCGACTCTAGATATTCTCTCGAATAAGTATGCTTTTCATCGATCGGCAAATAACTCGTGACACCCAATGCTCTTCCACGAGGGATGATCGTTACTTTATGTACTGGATCAGCCTCAGGCATCTTTCGAGCAACAATTACATGGCCACATTCATGATACGAAGTGGTATTCTTCTCCTCATCACTAATTACGGCAGACTTACGCTCAAGGCCCATGATAACTTTATCCTTGGCTTCTTCGAAGTCGAACATTGCTACGCGATCAGCCCCATGACGAGCAGCAAGAAGTGCAGCTTCGTTCACAAGGTTCGCCAGATCGGCACCAGAAAATCCCGGTGTACCTTTGGCCAAAATATTGAGATCTACATCACTTGAAAGCGGTACTTTGCGCGTGTGGACTTTCAAGATCCCTTCACGGCCGCGGATATCCGGACGATCGACCACTACTTGCCTATCGAAACGTCCCGGGCGAAGTAATGCCGGATCGAGAACATCCGGACGGTTAGTAGCAGCCATGATAATGACACCGCTATTCTGTTCGAAACCATCCATCTCAACGAGCAACTGATTTAGCGTTTGCTCACGTTCATCATGTCCACCACCAAGACCAGCACCACGATGACGGCCGACAGCATCGATCTCATCGATAAAGACAATACACGGGGCACTGCGTTTTGCCTGATCGAAGAGATCGCGAACTCGCGAAGCACCGACGCCGACAAACATTTCAACGAAGTCAGCTCCTGAGATCGACATGAACGGCACCCCGGCCTCACCCGCAACAGCACGTGCTAACAAGGTCTTCCCTGTTCCGGGAGGGCCAAGCAATAATACACCGCGTGGTATCTTACCACCCAGGCGTTGGAATTTTTGCGGCTCTTTTAAGAATTCGATGATCTCTTGTAATTCAACTTTTGCTTCATCGGCACCGGCAACGTCAGCAAAGGTTACTTTCGGTGATTTTTCGTCGGCAAGGCGTGCCCGTGATTTTCCGAATGAGAAAATTCCTTTCGGCCCGTTCATCCCTTGATTCTGCATTCGGCGCAAGAAGAAGAAAATGAAAAAGAACGGGATGATCCAAGGCAGGATACCAAGTAAATTCTCAAGCCACGAATTCATGCTATCAACCTTCTTGATAACAAGGCCCTTCTCGTTCCAAATTTTATACTGATCAGCGACCGTACCTGGGATAAGGTTAACAACTACCTTCTTGGTATGAATAGCTTCCCCCCCAGGTTTTCCAGGGATGGTTTCCATCTGCTTGAATTCGCCATGGAATCGGTACGAATTTGTATTGTACTGTTCGATCATTCCAGAAGCAAATTTTCCATCATCGAGCAGTTTTTGATAATAGGTAT
>DASTAO010000117.1:0-2291 GCA_035712525.1 Kapaibacterium sp. (SeqCode) | reverse complement strand
GTCGCTATAGAGAGTTACCGTGATTTTATAGCTACCACTTGTTACCGGAGCGCCGCTTTTCATAAGTGTTCCCTGATAGGAAATGGTATGTGGTTTTTCGGTAACGGTTTGCCCGAATGTTGGATTGGCCGCTACGGTAATCCAAAGGATCATCGCAATAGTCCACAAGGCACGAATGCCCTGGAATCGTGTATTCCCAATCAAATGGGAAGAGTGAATCGTTTTCATATTATTATACGAATGAATGCATGAATCAATGATGGACTCGGGAGGTTTAAGCTACTGTAGTACGCGCGCAAGCTTCCCGCGTCCGGTTATTGTAAAAGATGCCGGCGCGCCGAAAAACGCGCTAGCGATTTTGGGCCGATAAGTTGACGCTTATCGGCTCAAATTTTTTGGGTCTTGATTAATAAAAAAGGCAACCAGCATTTCCTCCTTAGTGATACGTTTTATTTGATCGGATTGACGATTGTGGTATGACGTTCAACCTGCTTTTACAAAGATATGACAACTTTTCGAAAATTGTACTACTGGGGTACTACTGGTTTTTAAAAGAAAATTATTTAATATTATATAGTCTATTTGCGTATCCCATGAGAAATGGCCTTTTGCCAAAAATCATAGATTTCCTGATGATCCGGTATCTGTAGTTTCTTCCTAATATTTAAGCGGTGCCATTCTATTGTCCTCAATGAAGTATATAAAAGATCGGCGATTTGTTGCGATGTCATATTTAAGTTTATGAGCGAACAGATTCGACGCTCAGTCTTTGTCAGACTTGGATACTGCTCTGCAATATAACGCTCGAATTCTGTATCAGGATGTTCTCTTTGTTTCTTTATAGCACTTCCTATTGTTTCGTTTTTTGTGTTAAGTGTTTGCCCATCATTAACGATAGTTGCTCGCTTCATTCGTTCATCAAGTAATTGCTTATGGTATAACAGTGCTTTAGCAAGGTTTCCAGCATGCTCACAGGCTAGAGTGAGTTCTTCAAGAATGGTACAGATCTCCGCCGATCCGTTCTCGTAAGGCATGGTTATTCGTTGAGCGCGCCTAAGGTTTTGCTCAAGAATTTTGATGGATTCAGGCATAACTACATAGCGATAGATGAATGTACAAAATACGACAAAAAGCAACTCAAAATTATAACTTTTTTTGCCTAAAAAAGTTACTTCTATTTTTATCAATCCATTAGGGCAGTATTTTTGCACCATGATCATTGCATTACAAAAGAATATAGAGGTGTTTTCAGCCCTTTCGGGTGATAAACTTCCAGCTAAACGCGAAGAAGGGCTTACCGTTTTTTGGGAGCTTCGGAAGCTATTAAATGCCGGTTCTATCCGTGCCGCAGAGCCCGATGCTTCATCTGCAACCGGCTGGAAGGTAAACCCATGGGTTAAGCAAGGGATACTGCTCGGCTTTCGACTTGGGGTGCTTGAGATGGCTGATTCCCCATCTCCCTTTTCTTTTGCTGATAAGCACAACTTGCCGGCACGAAAATTTTCGTTGAGCGATAATGTCCGCATCGTACCAGGCGGGACGACCGTTCGCGATGGCTCGTTCATCGCTCCCGGTGTCATAGTAATGCCCCCGGCCTATGTGAATATTGGTGCGTACATCGGGACGGGCACACTTGTCGATTCGCATGCGCTTGTCGGATCTTGTGCTCAGTTAGGCGAGCGTGTTCATCTTTCCGCTGCGGCACAAATTGGTGGTGTACTTGAACCCGCCGGTGCTCTCCCGGTAATTGTTGAAGATGATGTGCTCATCGGTGGCAACTGCGGTGTCTATGAAGGATGCGTCGTAAAAAAACGAGCCGTACTCGGTTCAGGTGTTATCCTTACCGGATCGACTCCCATCTACGATCTTGTGAATTCAAAAGTCATTAGCCGCAGCGGCCCGAACGAACCGCTTATTATTCCTGAAGGCGCCGTCATTGTAGCAGGCAGTCGCTCACTAAAAGGACGAACCGCCTTTACGGACGAGCATGGACTTTCATTATATGCACCGATCATCATAAAATATCGTGACGAAAAAACCGATGCTCGCACTGCTCTCGAAGGTGCGTTGCGGTAATTGTATTACATGGCTGAATCAGAGTTGATCATTACAACCATCGAATACGATCCTTCGCTGCATAAGACGAAATGGGATGCGTTCGTCGATCGCTCGATGAACGGTACGGTTTTTCATAAGCAGCAATTTCTTGAATACCATCCTGAAGGCCGTTTTGATTTTCATCACCTGATGTTTTTTCAAGGTGAGCATCTTGTTGCAGTGTTACCTGGTGG
>DASTAO010000116.1:0-7542 GCA_035712525.1 Kapaibacterium sp. (SeqCode) | reverse complement strand
CCTTATCGCGACCCGATCAGTTGCTTTTTTCAGCAGCTGTACCCCGGCAGATGGAGCTTTATGGTTGATGGAGGATATTCAATGGGCACAAGGGTTTGGTTTTAATACTACTTTCGGCGGGACATTTCCTGCCTGAAAATGGTTTTCCACTTCCCAACGAAAGGATTTTATGATAGTGTTCGATACCGACACCGATGTTTCGCCGGTCGCAGCAGCACAAAACGCTCCCGCTTCGGCAGAAGAAAATAACCAACAACCATCCGAAGCAGCCTCTGATGCTGGTTCGCCGCTCTCCAAATACGAGCAGCATCGTCGAAGTAAGACGACGCTCAACGCAAAAGTAAAAGGCTGGGCTCATAATGGCCTTGAAGTCGTCCTCGAAGATGGTACTGTAGCGGCAATGCCGAACAACCATATCGATCTCGATCCCGATCGCAACATTGCGAATTACTTTGGCAAGACTATTCCGGTCCGCGTACTCGATGTCCGAAACGAGAATGGCACCGAACACGTCCGGGTCTCTCATCGCATGATCCTCGATGAAGATCTTCGCAAGAATGCAAAAGATGCTCTCGAGAATCTGAATGTCGGCGACATTACCGATGTAAAAGTAAAGTCGTTTAATATTAAAGATGTAGTTGTCGATCTTGGCCCTGGCATCGAAGCCGTGATCTTCGGCCGCGATCTTTCCTGGCAGCGTTTCGATCATCCGTACGAAATCACTAAACGCGGTGATACCCTTCAGGCGAAAGTACTTGAACTCGATAAACGCAAACGCTACGTACGCTTTGGCGTTAAGCAACTGACAGCCGATCCACTCGTTGAAAAATTCTCTTCGATCAGTGAAGGCGATGTTGTCAATGCAACGGTTACTTCGATCGTCGATCAAGGCGCTGAAGTTGAATTACCGAATGGACTGACGGCTTTCCTTCCGATCTCGGAAATTGCCTGGGAGCGAATCCCAACTGTCAGCGATGCAATCAGTGTTGGCGAAGAATTTGAAGTAAAGTTATTGACCATCGAACCGAAGCGCCATCGCATTACTTGTTCAAAGAAACGCTTGATCGAAAACCCAGCCCGCCAGCGCGAAGAAAATTACAAAGTTGGCACCGATCATAATGCCACCATCAAAGAAGTAACCAAAGGTGGCCTTGTCGTTGGTTTTGAAGATGGCAACGAAGGTTTTGTCCCGCGTCGTGAATTATCGCATGACCGCATCGAACGTCTCGAAGATGTCTTCAAAAAAGATAAACCGATCGAAGGCCTTCGCGTCATCGAATACGATCGACGTAATGGCAAGATCAGCCTTTCGCTTATCGCTGCCGAAAAAGAAGCTCAACGCACGACGCTTCGTCAGTACCGTGCAACTGCCAAAGGCAGCAGCTTCTCGCTTGGCGAACTCGCTTCGCTTAAAGAAAAACTCGAGCAAGCCGAACGCGGTGGCTAATACCAAATCGTATAGGATAATAAAAAACGCAGCACATACGCTGCGTTTTTTATTTTTGGTGAAACAGAAGCGATGTTCCTGTTGTAGAGTCAACTAACCTGACAACGTTTAGAGACTTGCTCAATCATTCATACGCGTTAGTAATCCGGCTGCTGATAGTTCTTCTATTCTCAGTTGCGACAGATAAGCTCTTGGCTCAGCCGAGTGGGCAGCTTCGTCTGCCGCCATCCCTCGAGCGAGAGTTAAAACTGCGCGGCAAAAGCGCGCCGAGAGTTATCCGCTTCAGCGATACCGTCAAAGCCGATAAGCTAATCTCGCAAAGCATCCGCGATACTTCCGGTGAAGAGCTCGATTCAACGATGGTGCATGACTCGGCCATCGTTGTTATCGATTCTGCCGTTTCACTTTCGCATAAAGAATGGCTAGATTCGATGCTCGCCGAACTCCCGGAGACAGAGCGAACAGCCGAGGGACTTCGCTTTCATTATCCCGACGAAATGATGGTCAATACGACTCGCAAGCAAGTGCCCTTCGACGAGTCGCTGCCAATGAAAATGGATCCGGTCTCGAAAGAAGATCTGCCGCTCTTCGGCTCATTGCCAATGCAACGGCCGATCGCTCCGAAAGAGCCTCCAAGATTTTCCTTCACAGCCGGCGGCGGCACACCGTACCTGCCCCAACTTTCGGCAAAAGCATTGCTGCTGAATCAATCGCAAAGCACACTCGAAGCAAGCGGAGCATTTACCGAGCGGCTTTCCGATGTTTCGGCAATAAAGCAGCAATGGGGTATCGTATTAGATGGACTATTCTTATTAAACCCACCCGTAGAATCAGATCCAAAGCCGTCGATCAGTGGCAGACTCTCAGCTTCATCGTTATCACGCGACATTGCCGACACCACGGCCTCTGCTTATTCGCTGTTCAGAACAAACCTCGGCCTGAGCATCAAACTCGGCACGCTCGAAGCGATAAAACTTACAAGCACCGGCAAGCTAACTTTTTTCAATGACAATGTTGCCACAGGTATAAGTGAGCGCTCAGGAAAGATATCACTCCTATTAGAAAAGCAAGCAACCGATAGCACAAACAGACTCTCATTCGCAGTTGATTACGATGGCGCCAGCACCACTACCAATAAGCTCGCAGGCAATGCTCCGCTCGGTGCAGCCACAGTGGAAGCGGCGATCAGTTCGAATACTCTTCATAGTTTTTATTGGAAAGCCGGTGTATCCGCAATACTAACATCCGATATTTCCGGCTCTGCCGTTCACGTCTTTCCGGCAATAACACTGGATGAACGTCTTTCACAAGAATGGTCTGTCTTCGCGGGCGTTCATCAATCGGCTTCGGTACGATCGTTCGACGAATTATTTGCTGAGAACCCATTTTATACTCCGCTGCTAACACTTTCGAATGATGGCAGGCGTATTACCATCGATAAATACATGATCACTGCCGGTACCGAATATTTTCTCACGCCGGTTGATAGAGTCCACTTCGCTGTTGAATATGGCCAGCGGCAAAACGATATCTCCTTTGCAGCTTTCGCTCCGTCGCTACCGATTGTCCGATATGTTACCGACACCTTCGATACGAAACTACTGTCGCTATCACTCGACGGCGCGCTGTTGTTTTTTGCAAACGATAGACTAACCTTCTCGTTAAACTATACTTCCACAAGATCGGTAGCAGATAATTTGCAATTGCCGTATGCGCCCATTGCAATGTGTGAAGCCAGCTATTCATTCGGTTCGCTTTCCGATTCTTTCTTTCCATCGGTTGGCATAAAACAATTATCCAGAGATAACAAAAGCCTGTTCTTTGTAAATGCCGCAGCAACCTATAAGCTCAATCCTTCCTGGAGCTTAAACGGATCGATCAATAATATCTTAGACACCGATGGCGCCTACTGGGATACTTATAATGAATACCCCAGAATGATCATACTTTCGGTCACCGGCTCATTCTAAAAAGCATTTGGATTTCTCCGGAATTTGTTGTATATTTAAGGGTTGTGTATGACACAGGTTTAGGTCAATTTGAGTTGAGAAACAAATCAGTAATATGCTATCTGGTCAAAGCATTCGCAGCACAAGAACGACGGGTCCGGTAATCCGAAGGATAATAATTGTAATAATAATACTATTTTCATATTCTAATTCAAACTCGCAATGGCAGCAGATGACCGGGGCATTACTGGGGAATATTCCTAATGCAAATAGTGGATTTTCGAATATACATTTTAAGAGTGGCGTTCTCTGGGCAGGTAGCACCGTTCTTTATAGTTCCAATGACTCGGGAGTTAATTGGACCCAGCTTCCAAATTTTAATCTTGGAGGAGGTCGAATCACTGAAATAAATTTCTTTGACAAAGTTAATGGGGTTGTCGGTGCTACAACCGGCGTCTTCAAAACTGTAAACGGAGGTAACACCTGGACGAAAATACTTGCTGCCAATCCTTGTTACTCTGCTGAGTTTGCCGGCAGTACTTCGGCAATTGTCGCTGCTTGTGATAACAATGGGTTTTATTATAGCTCAGATGGGGGTACTACCTGGAAAAACTATAATCCCGGTACGCACTCCATGCTCGTCCTTGCCTATCCGGATGGGACTATGTATGGATTCGGTGGAGGAGTTGGAGTTGGGAAGTTGGTAAAGACGGTCGATCAAGGTACCACGTGGACCAATGTCTCAACAATCGATTACGATTCTTGGTCGATCGCTCGTGACTCCGATGCATCGACGATCTATTTATTGAACGAAGAGGGACATGTCACTACCGATTCAAAGGCTAGTGTTATTAAATCGGTAAATTTCGGTGGCACTTGGCAGAAGCTGACTTCATATACTCCACAATATTATTCAGGAAGCATTTCAGTAGCAACGTGTGCCATTTATTCGCAATCCTTATCGAATGGAGTTCTCCGTAGCACCGATAAAGGCGTTACGTGGCAATCGATAGGCGGCCCGAACAATTTTATCGATACCAGATTAGTCTGTGCCATCGATAATAATATCGTGATCGCTGCCGATGGAACTGGAAATATTTGGAGAACGATTAATAGTGGCGGCGTCCCAATTACCGTTAATAGCTCATTCTCATATTTTACGCTTGCCGCGAAACCCAGCATTACGACTTGTCAACAGGATTCCGTGCTGGTAATTATCTCAGCTGAGAATGCCTGCTTCCCCCGAGATGTAGTTATTTCGTATGCTGATATTACCGGCACCGGTTCAAATTCATTTTCCGTTAATCTAACGACTCCGCTTACCATTTTTTCCGGGACTATCGATACTATTCTGGTTGGATTCAATCAGCTACACATCACTGGGCCGATCAGTGCGAAATTACATTTGATCGGATATCTGACAAATGGCACAACCCAAACTCCCTTCGATACCTTGATCACCGTGCAGATATCGGTAACCACCACAGGACCAAGTATTAAATCCGATGTACAAACACTTGCCTTTAACAACCGAACTGGTTGCGACGACCTGAGCGACAGCATTATTCATCTGACAAATACAGGCTGTGACACACTACGATTGATCGATGGGCCTGGAAATATTAGCCCAGCCTTTTATGCAGGACTGTTGAAATTTCCGATCATTATCCCTCCCGATAGCACTATATCGATCCCGATCTACTTTGATCCACCGGTAGATGGAAATTATTCTGCATTAGCGCAATTTTTTGCTTCCCAGCAAGGATTTACAAAGCAATTGAATGTTACTCTCCTTGGCAAACGAAATACGGGTTCAAGTAAATTGATCAGCTACGACACTACGGTTATATTTAAGCCGATCTCTATTTGCGATCCTTCAAGCGACACTACCGTAACTATTACGAATACCAGTTGCGATACGATCAGAATTTTTTCGGGGCCAATTGGTTGGAGGCCTGAGTTCTCAACCGATACCCTCACATACCCTATCATCATTCCACCCGGTGGTACATTCCAATTTACAGCTCATTTCCATTCATCGAATAACGGAGGCTTTGGTGATACAGGTATCTTCATTGCAGGACGAGATAATTACTCAAATGATCCACCCATTAATATTCCCGTCGTTCTAAAAGGGTCGTCGTCTTCCGGCAGCTCACCATCTCCGGTATTGAACTCGCAAGTAAACTTTGGCATCGTTTCAGCTTGTGATTCGGTACGCGATACCACTGTAACGTTTACTAATTTTGGATGTGATACGCTTCGAATTCTTTCCGGACCCGGGAATATCGATCCAAGCTTTGAGGTCGAGGGTCTGACATTCCCGATCGTCATTCCCCCTGATAGTTCGATCGTCATCCATTTTCATTTTCATGCCTCCGCCTCTGGTAATTACCAAACTCAGGCAACGTATAAGACTCAGCGCTCAGGCAGCAAGCCGGAAAATGTCGTTCTTACATTAAACGGCAAAAACAATGGTAATCCCGGCGGGCCAATCGTTGGGGCTTCTTCCTATATTTTCGATACCATCTCCCTTTGTGCACCCAGTAGCCGTGATACCAGCATCGTCTTTAGCAATCACGGTTGTGATACCTTGTATATCCTTTCGGGGCCGGGAAATCTCGGCAATGGATTCGGTACTGACCAACTTACCTACCCGATCATCATTCCACCAGATAGCTCCGTAACAATCGTATTTCATTTTACCCCTACCACATCAGGCGACTTCAAGAGCTACCCACATTTCGTTACCGAGCGAAGTGGCCAGCAAGGTGCTCTCGATCTCTTCTTGCAAGGCAGCGCCACTGCCGGTGGAAGTATCTTTTCACTGGTAACTCCCTCGCTCGCTTTCACACCGCTCTCGATCTGTGCAACTGATTCGCTTGACATCGTCTATACAAATATCGGCTGCGATTCAGTATTCGTTACTCCCGTTGGCATTTCAGGTGATATTGATTTCAGTGCACCAAAAAGCAACGAAGCAGGTGTTGCATCCGGAGATTCCATTCGCATCAAGGTTGTCTTATTACCGACTCGACAAGGGCAACGAAGCGCTACCTACCTTCTTCACTTGCGCGATCGAAATGGAGTAACTCGCGATACTCAGATCACCATTACCGGACTAATAACACCGGGATTAAAGACATTAAAACTTTCCGACAGTGTCTTCTCCTTTGGCCAAACGACACTCTGTGCTTCTCCGGACACCATAATAACGCTCTACAACCGAGGATGCGATACACTGTGGGTCAATGATCTTACTTTGTCTGGATCAGGCTTCAGTATTAATGAGTCAACGCCATTTTATATTTTGCCCGGTGAGAATCAGAAAATTACTGTCCATACTCTTCTTGATACAACCGGGGAGCGACTTACCAGCAACGGAGTCTTGACGATTGCAAGCAATAGCCAAGATCCATTACCACCTATCGTTCTCACTCGAGGGTATGTATATCCAAAGTCTTATAGTATCCGACTCGAAATGCCGACCACTCGTGCTGGCTCCGGTGATACCGTCGTAGTAAAAATCATTGCCGATAGTCTTCCCTCCGATGTAACGACCATCACTGCTGCCTATCAGATAGCAAACACGGATCTGTTGAGTTATGTATCGACTGTCAGCGATAACATTGTAACCCTAACCCCCACTGACATTACCTTAACAGGCACGCCGATCAAAGCAAAGAATAAAGTCATCGCTGAATTGAAGTATGCGGTATTTCTAACGAAAGATAGTACGACCTCACTTTCGTTATCCAATGCCCATTTTAATCCGGCAGATATAAGCTATGAACGCTGCATTGCAACAGTAACCGCTGCAGGTGATGCCTTTAATTATGAATTTGCTTGTGGTGAGCATTTAGTAAGAGGTGTTCTTCGCGGTGAGGTACTGACCTTGCTTTCGATCTCTCCGAATCCGACAACCGGAGGAATTGCGATTTCCATTCAAAGTCCGAACGAACAAGTATCGCAACTGGAAGTCTATGATATGCTCGGGAAAGCTGTTGTATCGGAGCATCTGGATTTAAAAAAAGGGAAGAATTCTCTCTCACTCGATAGTAAAGCATTTGCCCGAGGGATGTACTCTGTTGTACTGCGATCCAGCTCAGGGTCAGTAACAACTACCTTCGTCAAGGAGTAATCAAA
>DASTAO010000115.1:0-4868 GCA_035712525.1 Kapaibacterium sp. (SeqCode) | reverse complement strand
AATTATTTATTCACAATTTATCAACATATCAAATATATTTGATATTCTAATTTGGATTTATCCTGAATATTTCGTATATTTGTGAAGCTTATTTCAAGCACAAGAGCCGGAGAAATCCGGCTCTTGTCATAAAGGGTAATTAGTGTGGGGTGCACACCGGTTATATTGAAAAATAATGCAGTTAGCTACCCATCAGGCGGAAGCTAAGGCCGGTTCGCTCTTCATGTTATTGAAGGTATCCTGGATCACGGCATCGCCAATTAAGCCGATCAGGAATAACAGCAGAAAGGCTACAGCCTTGGACATGCCGCCTTTTGTAATTTCCTCGACCCCTTCGGCGTACTTCCAGAGCCACCAAATATTCACCAGTGGAATGATCATTAGCCAGGCAGAAGGGATATTGGCGCCGAGGCGGTTCATTTCGCCTTTCGTCTTTACCCTCCAAACAATGATGTAGATACCAAAAGTAATGATGCCGAGAAAAAATACGGCGATCGGGCTGCGCTTAGTCATAAATGTCTGTATGAAGTGAAAATCCGGTACAAATATATGGAGAAAATCTGCTTTTGTTACAAGAAACAATTAGGGGCTGTCATTGTGACTGGCTAGAAGAATCTGAGCTTCCAGCCACCGAGCCTTAAGATTCTTCGCTCCTCTGAGAATGATAGAAGAATCACTTCTAACTTTGCTAAAATCTTTGTTTGGTAACTACTGTTTTACCAACCGATTTCACCAACAGATTTTCTTTTATGTCAACCGATTTCTTCTCAAAACTCGATGCCGTTATCGCCGAGTATGCCGTTCTGAATCACCCGTTTTATCAGGCCTGGAATGCCGGTACACTTACGAATGCCCAGTTGCAGGAATATGCAAAGCAATACTATCAGTTCGAGCGCAATTTCCCGCGCTACGTATCGGCTGTGCATAGCGGCGCTGAGGATTTTTCGGTTCGTAAACAGCTTCTTGAGAATCTTCTCGAAGAAGAATGGGGCGAAGAAAACCATCCTGAACTTTGGCTTCGTTTTTCGGAATCGCTTGGCTGCGACCGTCCGGACGTCCGCTCGGCCACACCATACGCCGAAACTGCTTCGCTTGATTCTACGATGATGGGCCTTTGCCGCAATAGCTCGACACTCGAGGGAGTTGCTGCGTTGTATGCTTATGAGTCACAGATCCCCGAAGTCTCGAAAACAAAGATCGACGGCTTAACAAAGTTTTATGGCGTTGAATCGGATTACGGCCTTTCGTTCTTCAAAGTCCATGAAGAAGCCGATATCATTCACCGTCAGGCTGAACGCGATATGCTCGGTTCGCTCATCACTACATCAGAAGATGAAGACCGCGCCATCGAAGCTGCCCGCAAAAGTGCTTCAGCATATTATAATATGCTCAGCGGTGTGGTTCGCGAGAATCATATCGAGTGTCCGGTGATGTAACGATCACTTTAATTATTGTAAATGAAAAGCCTTCGCATATGCGAAGGCTTTTCTATCAGGATGGGGTTCGGACTATGAAAGCTATACACACAAAATATAAAACCTTTTGGAGACGTTTTTTTGCCGGCATTATTGATACACTTGTCCTTTCACCCTTATGGATATTTGATTACCTCTTCCTTGATAAGGGTGGTTCAATGCAATTAGTTATAAGTACGACACTTAATATTATTATTCCTTATTCCTATTCCATCTGGATGACTGGGAAATATGGCGCAACCCTTGGCAAAATGGCTGTTAAACTAAAAGTAATCGATGGGGATTTCGAACAAACTTTTGTGGGGTATAAAAGAGCTTTTTATAGGGATTCAATATTAGTAGTATTTGATTCATTAGCGCTGATCTATATGATCATTGTATGGTCTTTTGGAAACACTTCACTAACCGACAGGGATCAGGTTGTGAGGTGGATAGATTTTTCAACTTCTATTTGGATGCTCGCTGAATTAATAACGATGTTTGGCAATGATCGCCGCCGAGCTATTCATGATATATTGGCTAATTCAGTTGTCGTTAAATCCGAAACATTACGGCAACAGACTGTGTAACCTTCCCCGTTGCGACTCTGTTAATTTCCCTCAATGTACGAAAAGCTTCTATCTCCGCTTACTATTAAATCGATGACCTTGCCGAACCGCCTTGTCGTACCGGCAATGGTGACCCGGCTTTCCGGCGAAGACGGCATGGTGAACCAGGCGATCACCGATCGATATGTCCGTTTTGCCAAAGGCAATGTCGGTTTGATCGTCGTCGAAGCAATGTCGGTTCATGGAGCAAAAAGCGGACCGCTTCTGAGAATTTCAAGTGATGAATTTAAACCGGGACTTACCGAACTGGCAAAGAAAGTACATGGCGAAAGCGATTCGAAAGTCGTCCCCCAGATCATTCACTTCCTGAAGATCGCCCGCTCCGGCTGGCGGCAGCGAGTAGAAGATCTTTCTCACGACGACATTAAACTCATCATCCAGCAATATGGAGAAGCAGCAGCCAGAGCCCGCGATTGCGGATTCGATGGTGTCGAGCTTCACATGGCTCATGCGTATACGATGAGCTCGTTTCTTTCGAGAAAAAATAAACGCCCCGATGAATTCGGCGGTAAGTCACTCGAGAATAGATTACGAGTACCATTACAAGTTTTACATCAGGTTCGTCAAAAAGTGGGGGACGATTTCCCGATCGGTGTTCGGTTTCTTGGTGAAGAATGTATTAAAGGCGGATATACAACGGAGGAATCGGCGGAAATCGCCGTCCGTATGGCACAGGTAGCTGCCGATTATATTTCACTTTCTGCCGGCGGAAAGTTTGAAGATGCGGTTCATAAAGAAGGAGAAGTCCTTTACCCGTATACTGGTTACTCCGGCGACCGCTGTATGCCACCGGCTGAATATCCCGATGGATATAACTTACATATGGGAGAAGCCGCTCGGCGCAAGCTGCGCAAGTTTGGCTTAACAACACCGGTCATCTCCACCGGAAAAATTTCTACACCTGAGTTAGCTGAGGAAATATTACAGGCTGATCGTGCCGATATGATCGGCATGGCTCGCGGGCTACTTGCCGATCCGGATATTATCAAAAAAGTCAAAGAGGGTAAGCAAGATACCATTGTTAAATGCATTTACTGGAATGTCTGCAAAGCACTCGATGAGACCTTCCATGAAGTTGTCTGCGGTCTTTGGCCGAAGAATTTCCTCCATGCGCCGTATAGTGAAGATACAATAGCTCCGACCTGGAAATCCTCGGAGCCATTGAAGGTCCTTGCCAGAACAAATCAGATCAGGCTCAACTGGGAAGCTGCCGAAGATAACGAGCAGGTCGCCGGCTATGAAATTTGGCGTTCGGAAAATGGAGGCAAAACCTTCGATCACCTATATTCGGTAACGGTCTCGATGTATAGCGATAATTTGGCCCAAAGCGGCAGAGCTTATCAGTACTATATTCGTGCCTACGATCTGGCAGGGAATAAAAGCAATCCATCGAATATTGTTTCGGTCGAAGTACCAATGAAAATAGCACTTCTCGATCCGGCTACCTAGGAAATACCATCCACTAATGAAACCCACCTCTATGTCATCAACGATCGAACGAACGATCCTGCCGGCTGCCATAGGGCTTGGGCTCCTCCTGCATTGTTATGCAGCCTCGAGAACCTGGATCGGAGGAGATGAAGCACACTTACTTCGATTAGGCGCTGCCCTGAGTTCTCAGGGAAAGATAATACCATTTGCGAAATTACTTGGGGGTGGAGGCACTAATCCCGGCATCCTCCTTCAGCTTTTTTTTGGCGTTCCGATGTCCCTCGTTGAACATTTCCGTTCACCGATGATCCTGGTTGTCATCATGCATTGTACGGCATACGCTTTGATCGCATCCATCCTAAAAGAGGCCTTTGACCAACAGATAGTACTTGCCTTTACAGTACTGTATTGGCTTTCGCCTTGGCGAATCTATTATGGCAGCCTCTTATGGGAGCCAGCGTTTATTTACCTTCCGGCAGCGATACAATTCTGGAGCTGTTATAAGAGTCGTAAAACTTCTTCATTCGTCCATAGTATGTTTTGCATCGCTTCGATCGTATGGGCAGTGCAAATCCATAATTCCGCCATCATTCTTCTCCTCTCGACAGGGCTGTTATTTTGGAAAAAACAAATAAAACTCCATTGGGGTGGAGTTATTTGCGGAGTACTACTGGGAGGACTGACTCTCATCCCGTCAATCGTAGCAGTAATAGGTGGCAACCTCCAATATGATACACAACAATCACAAGGCTTTCTTGGCAAGGGATTACTAACGGTTGCCCCAACGCTCAAAGGAGTATTGTATTGGTTCATTCTTGGTGCTGTTGAAATGGTCCGCAATCTTAAGGAAACTTCCTTCGCACAAGCTTCGCACCCTATTGCCATTTATATTCTTCAAGGACTTTGTATAGTTACTGTCATACCCAGTATTTTTGCTTCGTGGTGGTACTATCGGCCGTTATGGAAATTCAAAGGAAAAAAAATAGAAGAGCATGAGCTGACACCCCAGAGACAATGGATTCGCGGATATACAATTAGCATGCTGGTCAGTTTGGTTTGTGCTGCTGCTCTGTCGCCGATCGTCCTGCAGGGGTGGATGGTAGTAATAGTTCTTTCGTCGGCCGTTATCCCAGTTTCTGTTTGGGAATGCTATCATTTATCAGTCAAACTATCACCCTATAAATTAACATTAGGTATTGTTCTATATGCGTTGTTTGAAATAGCTATTATGCTTATTTTGGTATCGGGAATGCCTATTTTTAATAGAACTTCCGACCTTCCAGATGCCATTGACCCCCACCGTGACAGCACCCTCATTCATTATATTCCACCTCTGAACTAACAAGGAAACCCT
>DASTAO010000114.1:0-4478 GCA_035712525.1 Kapaibacterium sp. (SeqCode) | reverse complement strand
AGCTTCTTCGGCGGCTTTCGCAGCAGCGGCAGCGGCTTCTGCATCAGCAGCAGCTTTTGCCTCGGCGGCCTTCTGTGCTTCGGCAGCGGCGATCGCAGCCTTTTCAGCTTCAGCGGCAGCTTTTTTCTTCTTCTCAGATTCGCGGACTTTCGATTGCTTGTTCGAAAGAGCAGCGGTCTTGTTTGCCTTCCAGGTGTTGAAGATCTCTTCAGCACGAGCCGGCTCGATCTTCTTCTTCTCGAGGTGGAATTTCAACAAGATGCCTTCAGATGAAAGGAGCGAGCGGACGGTATCCGTCGGCTGAGCGCCAACACGAAGCCAATGCATCACACGAGCCTCATCATACTGAAGTTTTTCTCCTGGATTATTCTTCGGGCGGTACTGGCCTAAGGATTCGATGAAACGGCCATCGCGCTTGGCGCGGGCATCGGCAGCAACCAGTTTGAAAATAGGGAGCTTCTTGCGTCCCTGCTTGGCAAGACGTAATTTTACCATAGTTTTGTTTTGTCTAAGTTATTGATTTTACAGAGGATGTCTGCCGGAACGATTACTATGAAAGCCCCTGAGGCAGAGTCTCTGCTATGATTTCGAGACGGGGTAAACAAATTGAGAGGGAAATAATTTCCGATGGACAGAACGAAAGGTGTTTATAGTTGCCTTGTATTTGACAGGCAAACTTCGTATCTTTGTGATTAGAGGAATATTAATTCAAAGATGAAGTATAAACTCTTGGCCCTATTCGTAATTGTGACGCAGTTAGTTGCTATCCCTTCTTATTCTCAAATAAGTATTAATTCGCTAATTTTAAAATTTGATTCGACCTCAATTATAACCGTAACCAAGACATATCATAGGAATGACATGAGTATTGACACTACTACCGGTCTGCTTAACAAGGAGTATTCAATAGTCCCAACACATTTCACATATCTAGGCGATTCAATAGTGTTATCTTGGGGGAACACGGCAACAGGTGGATATACTAGTGCAGACTATTATGATACCACAGAAGTACATTTGCATTATGACTCAACCCATAATAAGATCGAAGACTTTACTTTCTATCAAGAGCATAGTGAGTATGGAGTGGTCGGTCAAATAACTATTATCACCATTAAAAATGTCATACTGAAAGCTGAGTCGGGTGCTTTTATAGCAACAATAGATAGTGATAAAATTGGGTCTGATGATTTTAGTTGGAGATCTTTTGGTGGCCATTCCGGGCCTGGAGAGGATATTCAGTTCGATTCAAAATTAAACGTGGCATTTGCTTCCGCAGCACATTTGATAATTACAGGTAGTGTACCTCTAAAAACTCCTATTATATACACCCCCCAGAAGTTATTTCCTTTTTTTCCTAACCCAACCCAAGGAGAGATTACGCTCCAAGTTGAAGAAGACTTGCCAGATGTACGGATCTATTCATTCATGGGTTCTTGTGTCGAAAGATTTGTGCCATATCAAAATCAAAGAACCTTTAATACATCGCTACCCAGTGGTGAATATTTTCTTGCAATCAGCAATCAATTGCAAAAATTGATCATTGAACGATAAATTATTGTACCATCTCCTTCAATCTCGACATCGTCCTCAAATACTTTTTCGTATCTCCACCGATAAAATATGATTTATGAAATAAGTCATCGATCGCAACCGACGAACTGGCCATAAATACAATATTATTATCGTAAGCCTTATCGATGGCATAGACAAATCGGAGCGCTTCGTGCGGATGTGATATTTGAGTAATGTTGTGTAAGATGATCGTATCGATTTTACTCAGCGCATTTCGGATTCGCATCGGATGTACTTTCGATAATACTTTGAGGAATTCTGCGAAGTTCATATCGATGATCGAGCCAGATGCTTTGCCGGTCAGTAATTCTAGCTCAGCATCGGTAGCGACCCAAGTTGTATCACCGGTAGAACCCGTAAGATGTGTAGTGCGATAGTCCTCTCCTTCGATCCGTAGTGTCTTGAATCGCTTCGTTAGCGCGCCAAGTTCACGCTGAAAATCTTCGACTGAGAATTTCCCTTCGCCTAATGCGCCTGGTGGAGTATTCGAACTCGTCAGGATCGAAACGCCCGCATTGAATAGCTGCTGCAGCATATTCGTCGAGATCCTCGTATTTGCCGGATCGTCAAGTTCGAATTCGTCGATGACAAGCAGCTTGTAATCAGAAAGCGATGTCACTACTCCGCTTAAGGTTTGCAAGCCGACAAGAAACATCAGCTCCTGAAACGATAGATATGCTTTCGCCCCATTGAAGCTATGATAAGCCGAAGCTAAGAGATGTGTTTTTCCGACTCCGAAGCCACCATCAAGATAAACTCCGTGTCCTTCCGATGTTGAGCCGAATAGCTTTTTAAAAATATTCTGATCTGGATTACTTTCAAGATCATGAGTAAATTTAGAGATCGTTTTTACAGCCGCAGCCTGAGAAGGATATTCGGGTTCTGGAATGTAATTTAAAAATTCTGCATGATCGAAATGCTTTGGCGGCCTCAATTCAGAAAGCATCGCTTGCGACGATAACGGCTCATTCGCCAGTTCGAGTAATCGTAGCGCGGGCGTCCCGCCCGCATCTCTGAGAATGCTCTGTGGATCCTTCAAGCGATTACCGGAAGTAGGGTTGCTTTCTCCGGCTCGCCGACCATTCTATAAATAGCATCGGCAACTCTCTCCATTAACCAAAGCGGTGTGCTCGTAGCTCCGGTGATGCCAACGCGCTTAATGCCTTCGAACCATGAAGGATCGAGTTCGTTTTCCTGCTCGATGAAATGGGTGTTGGGGTTAGCAAGCTTCGAGATCTCATAAAGGACTTTGCCATTCGAGCTCGTGCGGCCGGCGACGAAGATCATAGCATCGTTCGTCTCGGCGAATTCGATCAGCTTCTTCTCGCGGCCAGATACCTGTCCGCAGATCGTATCCTTCGCATGAAATTCAACAGCATCTTCTTCCATTGCAGCAACGACAAGATCGGAGATGCGCTTTTTTAATTCATCGCGAATTGCATAAAAGGTCGGCTTATCCATCGTCGTCTGCGAGAAGAGGACGGTCGGCTTATCGAGTAAGATATATTTCTGAGCTTCGTCAACCGACTTCACAACGATCGCTTCGTCATTGACCACACCGCGAAGCCCGATGACTTCGGCATGATCTTTCTTTCCGAAAATAACGATCTGAAAACCTTTATCGTAAAACTTCTTGATACGCTCCTGCACTTTCGTAACGACAGGGCAGGTCGCATCGATGACTTCAATGCCAAGCTCTTTTAATTTGGCATAGGTTGAAGGGGGTTCGCCGTGAGCACGGATGAGAATCTTTGTTTCAGCGCCGCTTGCCTTGTTCTCGGCAGCGATACGCTCGAAATCTTCGTGATGAATAGTCGCAAGGCCTTCATTACCCAAGCGCTCTATCTCCATCGGATTATGGATGATATCACCAAGGGAATATAGCTTTTCAGCGTGGGAAAGCTCCGCCTCGGCAAAGTCCACGGCGCGGACAACGCCCCAACAAAATCCCGAATTTTTATCGATCGTTACTTGCACACCCATAAAACAATATGAAGAATACTGCCGTTCGATACCTCCATTTCATCCCTCATCCCACCGCCTTTCATCCTTTCCCCAATGAGGTGCCCAAAAGGCAAAGTCGGTCTGTAACTCATTATCTGAAAGCAATATAATTGTGCACACCACGAGCATTTAGTGTACTCAGAAGGGATTCCCAACTTCAAGGCTTCAAATCTTCGATTCTTCGAATCTTCATAATAGGTGCTCATTATTTCAACTGTAGTATACGAAAAAAATTGATTTTTGCAACAGAGAAAGGAAAATTTAATATTCCGAGCACCAATGGCAATCCAATAATGGTTTCATATATGGTTTTGGAATAATGGTAAATGAAGCAATCCCGGCTCTTCTTATTTCTTTTTGCATCACTATTGCTCTTAGCTGCTAAGGGAAATAGTCAATGGCGGCAGATCGGTCCTGGCTCAGGACCGCCAGTATCGTGTTTGGTCGAACATCAAAATAAGCTCTACGCCGGTACTACTAGCGGACTATTCGTATCAACCGACCTTGGTTCAACTTGGAATCAGCTCCCTCGATTCTCCTATTGGGGCGACGATGTCAGGATGCTTTATTCAAGTGGAGAATATCTCTTTGCTGCAACTGCAAATGAGGACACGCTCTTTTGTTCTACAGATGGCGGCCTCAGTTGGCTGCATCCAAGTTCAGGCTTAACGTATCAGATCGTTAAGTCCATGACATCATTTAATGGCAAACTTTTTGCCGGCACAGTTGACGGCCAAGCTCACTGGGGAATTTCCAGTGGCGGCGTGTATTGCTCCTCAGATAGTGGGATTTCATGGCAACACATCGATTCTTTGGCAATGCGGTTTAGCACTGATAGGTTACTTAGTCATGGTCATATACTCATTGCCCTTACTAACAACGGGATATATCGTTCGTCA
>DASTAO010000113.1:0-2570 GCA_035712525.1 Kapaibacterium sp. (SeqCode) | reverse complement strand
ATAGGGCTGAATTTCAGCCCTTTTTATATATATTTTGAGTTTAAAGAACAATAATATTTGGGATTTCTCTTTAGAAAGACGGCGTTCAGAATTGGAAATACATCCAGTTGTAGCGACTGTCATGCCAAATACTAAATCCATACTCTCCTGGGCATTTGAGCATTCTTCTGACGGAATGCTTGTCACCGATACCGGAGGCACTATCATAATGGTAAATAATGCCTTTGAGAAGATGTTCGGATATTCCCCTGAAGAAACAATTGGCCGGCGTACAAATATTTTACGCAGCCGCTATTCTACTCCAGAATTTTATCAGGAAATGTGGCGCTCGTTAGTAGCCAATGGTGAATGGAAAGGTGAAATAATCAACCGAACCAAAAGCGGTATTGAAAAGACCTGCTTGCTGACGATCACCCAGATTAAGACTCCGGAAGGAGAGAAAATAGGATATTTAGGGGTTGAGATAGATCTTACAGAACGAAAGAATCTTGAAGAACAAATCGTTCAAGGAGAAAAACTGGCAAGTATCGGCGAAAGTTTGGCAACCTTGATCCATGAGATTAGAAACCCACTAAATGGCATCGCCATGAACGCATTCATGCTTGAGCGAAAAAATAATTCATGGGATGATGAAGACAGAGAATCACTCCATTTAATCAGCACTGAGGTAAAACGCCTTGAGGGTATGATTAATACGGCGATGGGATATGCCAGGCGAATTGAGCTAAAGTCCGACCGAGTAATCATACATGATTTTTTGAAGGATATTAAGGCTTTGTTGATGTTTGATGCCGGGGATCTTAAGGTTGAGTTGATCTTTGAAACAGTTAGTGATACATTAAGCGGGTATTTTGATCCCAACTTGATAAAACAAGTGATGTTGAACTTAGCCCAAAATGGGATCGAAGCAGCATCACATTCTCAGAGATCAGTAGTTCGCGTTCAGGCAGAGCTGCAGGAACATGCGTTATGGCAATCGATCAGTGCCTCCGGCAAAATTTTATTGTTAACCGTTGAAAATTCTGGCCTGCCAATTTCCGAAGAAACCGGGCGCAATTTATTCAAGCCCTTCTTTACAACCAAGACCCAGGGCCTTGGCCTTGGCCTTGCTACTTCGGCTAAGATAGTCAGGCAGCATCACGGAATTATCAAACATGCAACGATCGATGAACCTCCGTTTACAACGAGGTTTACAGTAGCTATCCCCGCCTAAGAAAGAGAGAATAATACTTATGACTACACGATTGAAAAAAATTCTTGTCGTTGACGACGATGCTACTGCCAGGCGAACGTTAGAGCGGTTTCTGACTTCTGAAGGATATACGGTCACAACAGCTGCCGATGCGAATGAAGCCTTGCTGGCAGTCCACGTTGATGCACCCGATATCGTACTTAGTGATATATATATGCCAGGCAAAACCGGTCTGGAACTTCAGGAATCTTTGACGACACTTGGGCTTCAGGTACCAATCATCTTCATGACCGGTCACGACGACATGCCTACGACCATAAAGGCAATGCAACAAGGGGCATACGATTATCTCTCTAAGCCGATCGATCTCGCTCGTCTTTCGAAGATACTCAATCGAATGCTAGCTAATCAGGAGCTCTCGGAAAAATTAAATCTTATGGTCGATCAGGAAACCAAAGACCATAAGCTCGAAGACCTTATGGTGGGCCATGATCCGCGAATGCTCGATATTTTCAAGACAATCGGAAATGTTACTCGCTCTCGGGTTACGGTGCTTATCGAAGGAGAATCGGGAACGGGAAAAGAACTGATTGCACGCGCTATCCATTTTAATTCAACTTGGAACACCGAGCCGTTTATTGCGGTCAATTGTACGGCCTTAGCAGAAACCCTTCTCGAATCTGAACTTTTCGGCCATGTCAAAGGCTCATTCACAGGTGCAACCAATGACAAGAAAGGAAAATTTGAATTAGCTGGCGAAGGTACGATCTTTCTCGATGAAATTGCAGAGATTTCATTACCACTTCAAGTGAAGCTATTGCGAGTGCTTCAGCAGCGTGAATTCGAACGAGTTGGTGGTGAAAAAACGATTGCTATGAAGGCGCGGATCATCGCGGCTACAAACCGGGATATGCTGAAAGAGGTCGAAGCAGGACGATTTAGAGAAGACCTCTATTACAGGCTCAATGTTGTCTCGATCAAAGTGCCACCATTGCGTGAGCGCAGAGAAGACATACCTGCATTAGTAAAACGGTTGTTGAATGAAATAAATATTGAACTCCATACAAAAGTATCGAAAATAACTGATGAGGCAATGGAGTTGATAAAACATCACGATTGGCCCGGCAATGTCCGTGAATTACAAAACGTCCTTACCCGGGCAGTGGTCTTAAGCAAATCGGATATTATTGATAAGTCCGGTCTTCAGCTTGCTCCTGCAAGAGAAACGAACTCAATATCATACAACTGGAATCGAACTCTTTCCGACGTAGAACAAGAACACATCGAACGCGTTCTTAAAGCGGTCGATGGCAATCGGACCGAAGCAGCAAAGATCCTTGGGATCTCTAAACCCACATTATATTCCCGTCTCCCTTCC
>DASTAO010000112.1:0-24915 GCA_035712525.1 Kapaibacterium sp. (SeqCode) | reverse complement strand
TATGTTTAATAAGCACTGAATATTGATGCCAGATCGGCATTGCCCGGTCATCAACTACCGGTGTCTTGATCTTATCGGAATGCGGCTCTAATATCTCCGTATATAATTTTGCTACTTCAGCACGACGAAGATTCCATTCATCGAGATATTTTAGCTTGATATCGAGTATTGCTGCCTGGATCGAATCGAGTCGCGAGCAAATGCCAAGACGATCGTGATAATAAGTGACCGAAGCGCCATGATTACAGACCGAGCGGGCGATCGCAGCAAGCTTATCATCATTGGTGGTGATCATCCCGGCATCCCCAAAAGCACCGAGATTCTTCGAAGGATAAAATGAAATGGTCGCCATCGTACCGATCGAACAGGCTTTCTTTCCATTCCAGGAAGCACCGACAGCCTGTGCCGCATCTTCGATCACCGAAAGCTTATGCTTATGAGCGATCTCGAGAATACGATCCATGTTTACCGGCTGGCCGAATAAATGCACTGGTAGGATCGCTTTTGTTCTCGAGGTGATCTTTGCTTCGATCTGCTCAGGATCGATATTAAACGTATTGGGGTCGATATCAACATACACCGGCTTTGCACCAAGAATACCGATCGTTTCTGTTGTAGCTACGAAAGTAAATGGAGTGGTTATTACTTCGTCACCATCGCCGATTCCTAATGACATTAGCGCAACCTGCAGCGCATCGGTACCGGAAGCACAGGCGATCGCATGCTTGACACCAAGATACGACTGCATGTTCTGTTCGAATTGCTTTACTGCCGGACCGTTAATGTATGCCCCGCTTCGGACGACAGCAAGGATCGCTTCGTCTAACTCCGATTGATAGCGATGATACTGACCGATCACATCGACCATTCGGATCGGCTTTACAACAGATTCTTCGATAATGCTCATTCTTAATCTCTTCGTTTAAAGATCATGTAAAAGGTCCGTAGGAGAATTTTAATATCGAGCCTGAACGACATCGATTCGATGTACATCAAGTCGTATTTTAATTTCTTTCGAACATCGTCCATACTCTCATCATACTTATAGACCATTGCCTGAAAGAGGCCCGTAATGCCGGGACGCACTTTCAATCGACGTTGATAATATGGAATCTCCTCACTGAGTTGTTTTACAAAAAATTCGCGCTCCGGGCGCGGCCCTACCAACGACATATCTCCTTTGAGTACGTTCAGGATCTGCGGTACTTCATCGAGATGGGTGCGGCGCAAGAATTTCCCGAGTGGTGTTACTCGCGGATCGTTCTTTTGCGCCCATTGCGGCACACCCTTTTCAGCATCGGCCGTCATCGAGCGAAATTTATAGATTCGAAAAGTCTTTCCGAATTTGCCGACTCGCTCCTGTGAGTAGATCGCCGGACCCGAAGAGGTCACCTTGACGAGTAAACCAACTAATATCCAAACCGGAAGCCCGACAACGAGAATGACAAAACTTACGACAATATCAAGCAGGCGTTTCGCGGCCTCTTCCCATGGGCGCATTAATTCGGGATTAATGTCGATAAGCGGAAAGCCGAAAATTTCTCTAGTTCTCGCCTGTCCGGAAATGATATCATAAAGATCGGGGACGATCTTTATGCCGACGTTTTGAGACGATAATCTGCCGAGAAGATCCAACAACCGGTCATGCTCTCCCGAATCGAGCGCTATCAAAACCTCTTTTACTTTTTTATTCTCAATTACGGTTTCGATTTCCTGATAAGACCCCAACCGTGCCAGTTCGGAATATTTAGATGACTGCTCGCTGATGCCATTCGTGTTGATATAGCCGAGCACATGATACCCGAGCCGCTTTGCTTTCCAGAGATTGCTGGCAAGTTGTTGCGCTTTTGCCGTTTCACCAACGATAAGTGCCGGGCGCATTCCGATACCCGCTTCAAGAAATCTGCGTTGAATATACCGTATCAATAACCGAACAGAAACAACAAGAAAACTTACACAGCAGAAATATAAGACACCAAGCACTCGAGGGTCATTTCTGATCGGGGCATACTCTCTTGGGTTAAACGGATCCCAAAGGGTGACGATCATGAAGGCAAGTGTACCGAAGGCAAGGGTCTTCATTACGGTAACAACTTCATCGAAAATCGGGCGGATATACCAAGCCCGGTATAAGCCAAAGAAAATAAAGGCAACTAGCCAAAAACTATAAACGATAAACGAGCCTTTGAAGACCTCAAAAAAATCGACCGTTCCGACGAGAAACAGCCCTGAATAAAACCTGACCCAATAGTACAAAAACCACGCGCCGCTAATAGCGAGGAAATCGCCGATAACAAGTGCTATGAGTTCTTTTCGTCTGCTCATCCAATGCGTTTTACGGACTCTTTTAGGCCGTTTTCGCGGCTCTGGAAGCCCGTTTCCAGATATCGGTATCGCTTGAGGTCAGATAAACCATCGTACCGTGCAAATAAGCGATATTCATAACAATAAACCACGATAATTGTCGCACTATCGGAACATGCAGACCGAGGGATTCTGTGATAAAGCCAATAATCGCTAAAATACTTACCCCGACGAAGGAGCCAAGGAAAAGGGTATAAATAAGACCGGCCGATTCTATGTCCCCTATCGCCAATGATATCAATATGATAAGGATTATGAACGGGCTTAACCAGCGGAGAATTTTATGCGACCACAATAATAAGGCTGTTCTTCCGCCGCGAGGAAGCAATAGTTTGGGAAAATAGGAAAGCGTATGATATCCCCGCGAAGCCGAGCGGGATTTGCGGCGAAATTCTTCTCGATAGGTACGAGTAAAATTGTCAAATGAGCGAGCTGCTGGCTCGAATAATACCCGGTACCCCTGATCAAGGACGGAGAATACTACATAAAGGTCATCATGAACTAACCCATCCGGTAATAATTGCCATAGCTCTTTTCTTATCGTGTAGTTACCTCCGAATAACCCCATTGTCGAATGATACTGAGCTTCGTTTATTCGCACTTGCTGCTCGATCGATGCATATTGCTGCTCAGATGTATAGAGAGTATCTGCTTTACTGCTCTGGATCTCATATCCCCCCGAAACGGCACCAGTCGAACTATCGGCAAAGTGTGCTACATGAGCTCGCAGGGCATTAGTCGAGAAGGTAATATCGGCATCGGCAAAAAAGAGTATCTCATTCGTTGCCGATGTTACAAGATCATTTAGAACCGGCATCTTTCCCCGTTGCTGCTCGAAGAAAAAAGGCTTGATGAATGGGTACTGAAGTTGATACTGCCCGAGCATCTCATTTGTGGAATCAGTAGAGCCATCGGAGCCAATAAGAATTTCTATATGATCGGTTGGGTAATCGAGGGATGTTAACGATTTTATACAGGCATCTAAAACACGTTCTTCATTATGGACTGCAAGGATTATTGAGATGGAGGGGAGAACCGTTGAATCAGTCTTTGATGGTTCAGGGTAGGTTCGAGCCAAAAAGCGAATAACCATCGGATAAAGCACAAAGCAATACCCGAGTAGAAGCAAACATAGTATAAGAAGAATATTTAAAACTATCATTACTGATGTTCAAGCAGTCGTTCATAGGTACCGACAAATTGTTTCGCGATTCCACCCCATGAATACTGTACTTCTGCAAGTTCGCGGGCATTGCGCTCGATCGTGTGGAGTAACGATTCATTGCTAAGCAATAAATTTACACCTTCTGCAAATGATCGGGCATCATCACGCAGGAGAATATGAACTCCATCCTGGCCAATATTTCCTTCTGCTCCGATATGAGTTGAGACAACCGCCTTGCCGGCAGCAAAGAAATCCAAAAGCTTCAATCGCATCCCGCCACCGATACGAAGCGGACAGATAAGAATTTTTGCTTTTTCGAGATAGCCTCGAATATCCGGTACTCGTCCATGAACAGTAATATTGCCACCGGCAATACCAAGTGTTTCCGTACCCTCACCTACGATATCAAACCGTATTTGAGGATGCTCTTTAACAATATCGGGTAATATTTCCTTCGCAAAAAACTCAATGGCATCCCGATTGGGCTCCCAACTCATTCCGCCAATCCAGAGAATCCTATCTTCCTGCTTAGCAACATCTCGAGGCAAGAAGTATGAAGTATCAACGCCTGCTGGAATGATGCTGTATTCTGCCGATGGAACATAACGCCGCATGATTTCTTCGTCTTGCTTGGTAATCGCAACGATGTGTTTGAGGGCAGCCATGATTCGCGTTTCTTCTTTGAGCATCCGTTTAGCATGGATGGATGCTATGAACTTGGCTATTGGGTTTTTCGTGGTTGCAGCGAACCGTTCATAGATCAATGTCTCAAAATTATGCTGGCGTAAAATAACGGGTAGCCTATAGTTCTCTTTGATCCAAATTCCATAGTTACCCATGTGGCAGGCATCGATGTGGACCAGATCGTATGTGTTTTCACTAAGCAATTTCTTCAGCAATTCAAACATCTCGGGCATCATGCGTCGCTCGATCGGATACGCTCCTTTAAATATCGTTCGAACGAGCGTAGCATTTCTCGATGGCAATGGCCTCGATACTAATTCAACCCGGCAGAATTTCCGAAGTTCTTGTAGTCCTGCATTTGTGACCTGTTCATCCGGATCGGGAAAGGTGACCATAGTTATTTCATGGTCAAGTGCCGCGACAGCCTGCGTCGGTTTATAAATACCGATCGCCCCGCCATCAATAAGCGGAAACGGAAACCGTGGGACAAGCTGAAGAATACGCAACACTTACCAGCGATATAAGAAAAGATACCAACGTTTTAATCCGATCACTTGTCGCAAACTAAGCTTTTTTGTTTTTTTGCGCTGCTTCATAAAGCCACTGAGTCCTTGTCCAATGCCGGCAACGTAGCCTGAGATAAAATCGGGATGCAAGATCATTGCAAGTACTTTTCTCAGAATGTAAAAAATAGATAACGGAAGAGCAATATAGATCGGAAAATGTTTTGAAATAGTCCAGAGGTAATTTCGGGTAAAATATTTAATATTTGTATTATTGTTTCGATTGCGCTGCGATTTCATGTGCAGTGTCGCAATTTGCGGGTAGTACATTGTCTTCATGCCTCGATTATATAACTGGAGTGTAAGATCAGCACCTTCGGCACCCCAGATAAAATCGGTATCGTATCCTTCGATCTTAGAAAAGGCATCCTTCCGAATGCACATTCCACCTTCGACAAAGAACAATCCTTCATATCCCGATGAAGGGTCGCCAGAAAAACCGAATCGCTGCAACTCCCCGCTCTCAGCAAAACCCGTTATCGGTTGATAACAAAAAAAAGAAACAGCAGCTATATCAGACCGTTGCTCTAAAAAACGAACTGCTTCGGTTATTGTGGAGGGAGTAGCCGGGAAAGAATCATCATCATAGGAAAAGACATACTTGCCTTTAGCCTGCTTATAAAAAAAATTTCTTGCCGGCGTCGCATAATTTTTTTCTAGAGCAATCAAGGTTACGTCTTTAAATTCAGCACGGACCATTTCGGCAGAACCATCAGTGGAGCCATTATCGACAACGATAATCTCAACGTTAGGATACTGAATTGCTTTTGTCAGGCAATCAAGGGTCTGACGAAGTTCCTCTCGCCTGTTGTAATTCAATACGCCTATAGTAACTAATGGCAAATCAGCATCAATTGGAGTCTCAGAAACTACCCAATTAGTTGGCAACCATGGATTCGGTACCCCTGTCTTCACAGAACCCTCCGTGAATTTGTCTGAGATGATACAATACTTAAAATTTCCCGAGGGGCAACTGCTTTTGTGATGAGAATCACCAGAGAAAATGAAATAACGACCAATAATACAGAGGGTATCTCAGACAATAAAAACTGCCGATGCAAAATAATATACATTGCTAATGCAACGATGATCGCTACGGCAGAGCGACTGACAAATAGTAGAAATTTCCTCGTCTGCAATACTGCTAACCGTCTTACCATTGTACCGAGAACTATCGCTCCGATCGAAACGGCAACACATTTTGCGATCGCTGCACCAAGTGCACCATAAGTTGGAATAAGGAAAAGATCGGTAGAAATGGAAGCGATCATTATCACGCCGGTATAGATGGCTGATATCCAAAGTTTGCCTTCGGCAATGGCGATCTCGGTTAGGAAAGCTGCGAAGGCGATAGGCACGAACGACCAACCAAACACCATCACAAGCGAGCGTACATCTCCGTATTTATCGCCGCCAAATAGAATACTGATAATTGTGGTCGGCGCAGTAGTTAGTGCCAGGGCGATAACTAAGGCACTAACGATCAGCAATCGTATTCCTTTATCAACCACTCCTTGTATTTCATTCGGATCGTTTCGGGTAATGGCATGAGTGACTCGCGGCCCGATCACCGCAGAAAAAACCGTCGGTAAAAACACGATCGCCGAAAGTATTCTAAGTCCTGCGCCGTATGCCGATACTTGTAATGGCGTACTTAGTTTATCGAGTAACAACGCATCGGCATAATTGTGAATGGTTAAGAATGCAGTACTGAAGATTAGGGGCATTCCCTCGATCACCATTTTCTTTAGAGATCCGAAATGAAAGCTTAATCGGAAACCGGTTTCTTTTGCATGCGAGGTTATGAACCAGGATAGTAATAAAAAACCAGGAATATGGCAAAGGCTATATATCCATACTGCCCCTTCAAGATCAAGACTGCCGCCACCATATAAATATAAGGCAAGCACAAAAGCTGCTGCATCGATTGCCGCAAATAGTGCGATAAGATGATACTGATTATGACCCCGCAGAAAAGCTTCACCTACCGAGCGGACCACCATTAATCTCGAGGAGATGAATAACGTCAGAAGCATGATATAGATAAGCTTCCTCACCTCGATCGTATATCCTAAAAAAGGAGTTATCAGCACTACGACGAGTGATACCGCAATAGAAAGCCCAATGCGAAGCACCAACATCGAACCAAGCAACTCCCCTCGGCGCTCGCGCTCACCGCGTTTTCGTTCTGCATCGGCTTCGGCAAATTTTCGAACGAATAGTAATGTCAAGCCCAAGTCGGCAAACAGTGCCATCAAGGATACAAAACTTACGACGACGGTAAAGACTGCATAATCCTCCCGGCTTAATCGTCGCGCAATGATCAGATGTCCGAGATAGAGGAGTATATTAGCAGCAACCGTGATCGTCAGTCCGCCAAACAAGGTTCGACGTACTGAATTGGTTGTTGAACTGGAATTATGTTCTGAACCCCTCACTGGTTTAGCTTCCTCGTCGGTAACATAGTAGGCAGATCCAGTGGCTCCTTTGTCTTTCTATATTTTACTATAAAATATCCCCAAATGATGCCAACATACCACAATAACTCCCGATGAATAAAAATACCCAAGGTTAGCATTTGAATGGCAATGAAGATCATAGAAACGAGTCCGACTCGGATCATATTTTGTTCTATGACACTTAATTTTTCAGATTTAGAAATGCTGACCCCTATCCGAAAAAACTTAATAAATACGGTCATCATTAATAAAAAACCAACCACCCCTCCTTTTAGGAATAATTGTAAAAAACCATTATGGGTATAAGACCAAGCGAAGGAGTATCCATGTAACCAACTATAGATCCAATAATTGGCTCCAAAGCCAATACCAGTTATAGGAGTCATTAAGATCTGTTTAATGACATACCTCCATTCAATAAATCGGCCTAATAATGAAGCGTCCGTTTTTACATTTGCACTGGTTAGGAAATGGCTGAAGGTGAATTGTAACCAAACCCAAATGATCGGTTTAAGTATTATGATCAAGATCAAGATCAGAATAAAAAGGATCAAAATACTAAAAATTATTTTTAATCCCCGTTGCCGTTGTTCCTTCGGCGCAAAAATCGTTAGTAACGGAAAACATAGCAGTACTGCCCCCCAACTGGTTCTATCGAGAGTAAGAACTAAGCTAACGACTCCAAGCAATGTCCCTATGGTATAGAGTATCTGATACTTTGTTCTTTTTTCTGAAAGTAGCAGCGCAAAAAAAATGAATATCATAAAAGCCCCATTCATAATATCATACCGCGCTGTGCCGGTTTGATAGATATACGCCGCCGATAAAAAGCCATTTCTAATAAGTAACCCCGAAACCGTAACAATAGCAAGCTCAGCAAGAATCAGGAAACAGAACATCTTTTTTTCGAGACCACTATCATGATCACTAGCCATGGGATAAAGGATAGGTAAAACGATTAACGGAGAAAATACTAAAAAATCTCTAAATAAGTCGCTTATGGTGTTACGACCATCTACTATTGAAAGTAAACCTGAAATCCCAACCCAAATGGTGTAGGCTATGAGGAAATACAAAGCATTATGGTTAATAACATCCTTCTTATTTACGAACTTCTTATGCCAGATGTATGCCAGGGCAAAGCACATAATAAACCCGACTATTGCTTCTAACGGGCCTATCTTAAGAACCTCTTTATTCATTCGAATGCCAACGGCTATAATGGAGCATAGGTAGGTTAGGAGCAGCCTCCCCGGATCTCTTGATACTACTATAAAGCCGAACACCCCTATCGGCAGGCAAAGAAGAATCCAGGTCGGGAGAAAAAGTTGTCCTACAAGAAAAAAAACGGTACTACCACCCATAATTGCGGCCTGCTGTCCAAGAGAAAGCTTGGGGTGGGAAGTAGTATAAACTACAGAATTCTGCATCATAGACGCCGGTATACTTTAAAATGTATGGTACTATCAATAAGAGTATAATTACTCAAATATTTCCGTAATCCATGGAATTCTAATAATGCTTGATACGAATCACCCGAATAGCCCGAAATCAGGGGACGGGCATCACCATATTCACAGAAAAAAAATCGAGGCCGCGATACAGCGAGATCTGAAAGCAATTTGTCTCTCCACTGTGGTGGTGTAGTCGGAGAAACGAACTGAGGATTTACCAGGCACAGTGTTTTCGGTGTTTTATCAAATGCCAGATACAATTGGGCCGTATTGCCCCATAAGAAAATATTATCTGATGATGTCATTTGAGGTTTATACCGCCTAACCAACGTATCCAGTTCTGTTAATGAATATTTACTTCGACCTAACTTTTGTTGCTTATAAAACTCATCGTTTTGCAACGTGAGTAATGACCAAGTAAAGCCTTGGTCCATTATTCTTGGGATCGGTGAAAAGAGCAATATGGCCAGTATCGCACTTAAAACAAATAATATTTTTATCCCATGAACAATGGTTCGATGTCTAAAAAAAGCAGCCACATCTATTTTCCATTTGGCTACTAGCAACCGGCCGCCTTCAGCCACAAAGGGAATCACACACCATGCGATTCGGGTATAGTGGTAATTAAATCCCTTTCGTTCTATGGCTATTCCAAGAAGACCTATAATGGTACATAGTAGACAAAAGAATCGAAACCCGCTCTCGCGGTCCGTCTGGAGAGAATTCGATAGCACAATTGGTTTGGTTACAATAGCGATAATAGCTAAGGTGATAAAGGCTGGAGTGATGGTAAGTAACAATTCCTGAGGAAATATTTTGGCATAAAATAATCGGAACGTATCTGTCGACCATAATGGGTAATAGGAAGCATAGCGATTAATCCACTCAATATTTAAGATTGTATTTGCCAAAGAGTCGGTATTCCAGAGCCAGTAAAAGACCAAAGAAAACCCAACAATTAAAAACAATCCTAACAAGGTTAGGAAACGAAGATAATATCTTTTTCCAAAAAAAAATTGGGTGATGCCATATATGAATATAGCAATAAGGGATAATGCAAAGGTTACTTTTAATCCTGTTAAAATAATAATGGCAATAGTTATCAATGCTGAGTACGTTATCAATCTTGATTTTGAATCACTAGTAACTCGAGTAACTGCAAACGCTATGGCAATGGTAGGTAAAAAAGCGAACGATTCGGTAGTGGCACTCATCCAAAACCCTGTTCCACAATAGTAGGCTGTATAGAGTAAAACCGATCCTAAGGCAATCTTCTCATTCTTATATACTGATCGTAATAGTAAATAATACAAAAACAGGCTTATCAGATGATAGGCGGCATCAACAGCCCTAGGTCCCCATTCACTTCTGCCAAACACCATTATTCCAAAAGAATAAATGTAAAAGATCAATGGCTGCTTCATATCAAGAAAGTCTCGAAAGGGCACGGCGCCATCGCGGGCTATTGCTGCACCACCAGCCTCGAATAATGCTTGATCATGGCCAAAAGGAAACGGAAGCATCATCAACAGTAGGAGCGCTACCAAAGCCCAAACCAGATATTTCGCAATTATTGAAGCCTTGATCATTCTGCCGTTCCTAAATTTCTAATCCTTGGCTTGCCCATCTTAGCAACCCCACTAGTTGCCATGATCGGGAGCAACACCTGATAGAAATATATCTGGTACCGTGAGAGCATCACCGTCATTATGGTTAGAAACACATAAGAGAGTATAAAAAGAGTTATAATTACTTTTTCGGTTGTCAAAGGACTTTTTAAAAGCCGGATATATCCCCTGCCAATGGATAAAATTACTCCTATCATCAACACCATATAGATTGGATTCCTGGTATTTCGATCTGAAAAATCCACGGTCAGAAAATAAGCGATTTTTTTTATCCCCAATCTTAAGAACTGAAACGGCTCGTGGAAAACGAATGAAAGAACTTCCCGTTTTAAAATTTGATCGGTGGCAAGTTCAAAATGAGTATCATAAGGTAACGAATCCATTTGCCTGATCAGCTTAGGAAATGCTTGCGGAGTAACCCATACCGTTCTTCCATCATCATAATGAGTAGTACCGGTTGCCTGAGGGTTATTCCCCCGCCACATCTCATACCACGGGTGACTAAGTACCGGCACAAATTGACCGAACAACCCATAATTACGGATCGTCCAAGGTGAAATAACTGCTACGAAAACAAGAAGTGAAGAACAACAGAGTACTACTCGTTTTCTAACTTCAGTATGAGGCAGCGGAACGAGTGTAGCAGCAATAATGAGTAAAAATCCAAGAAAGAAAAATTCACTCCGAAGCATGGTCATTACTCCACACAAGAAGCCATATAGTATAGCATTTTTAATGGAATAGGTGTGGATAAGCTTGAACGCAAAATAAAAAATGACAACTCCTAATAACTGGTATAGTACTGAACCTGAAAATGTTATGGCGGCATAGGCACTTGGAAGAAATAAAGTACAGATGATCGCAGCTATCCGAGACCGTTGTTCGTTGCCGATCATGAGTGCTGTTTTATAAACCATTATCGTAATTCCTGCACTCAATATGGCATACAACAGCATTACTGCTATGTATGCTGTCCGGTTTTCGCCGAATACTAAATACGATCCATAAATAATATAGGGATTTAACGGTGGGAGAAAAGCACCCTCATGCTGAGGAGGCTGTGTTAAGAGAATTTTTCTGGCACTATCGAACGGTTCGTATGGCCAGTGCATCGAGAACCCGTGCCCTGTATAAAGATTATGGGCGATTTCGCCATGCTCATATAACTGTGGATGGTCTGGGTTTCCATAAAAAAAAACTAAACTAACTCTGATAAGCAGTGATAGTGAGAATATGCTCCACAAAAAACCTTTCCGGGTCGATCCGAATAAAAGAACATGGATTTTTTTCCATAACGACTTCACAGAATTGTTGTCTTATAATCCTAGCGAATTCCTATCTTGGTGGAAGCGACGACGAACATTGCCAAGTTGCGCAACCCCTATCACCAAAAGGCAACAAAGCGCAAAACTCCCAAACATTGCCATTAAGAGTGTTATTAATCGTTTGGGTCGTGATTTATGGATCGGAGGCTCTGCCTTATCAAGAACAATATAGGCCAATAGTTGCTTTGTTTCATCCAATTTTGCCTGCTCGTAACTAGGAAGTATAAAAGCCTTTAACTTCGATTGTATTTCCTCTTCCCGCATCAATTGTAAATACTGCAGCGCCACATCCGGCATTACATCTGTTGGTACAAAGTAGCTCTTGGCATCACGATCCATACCCGTCTTAAGCTCTTGCAGTTTTCCTCGAAGCTCTGCAAGTTGTGTTTTCAATGCATTCGCTTCTGGCGATTCGGTGCCATATAGTTGCTCTGCATTGGCCAATTGCGTCTCGGAAAGATATCGTTGCTGTTCGAGTGTGCTTAAGACGGCTAATTGAGCCTGAGCTTGGGTCTTAAGTTCATAAACACCATACTTTCGTTGGTATTCACCAAGTGCTCTATCAATCGAATCGAGATCGCCGATGAGCTTACTATATCGCTGTTCAATATAGGTACGATTGAAGCGTGCTTCTTCCATGGCAAGCTTAGAATTTACAGCATTCAATTCTTCGACTAATCTATTGGCAACATTGGCCGCGCGCTTTGGATCGGTATCTTCAAATGTGATACTGATATTACCCTCCTCAAGAACGTCCGCAGAAGCATGGGACTTGAATTCTTGAAAGGTCTCTTCCATTGTGTTCGTCTTATAGACCGACATAAAGTTAAATTCTTTGATGAGCTTCGATTCAACTTCACGACTGCTGATTAATGCAAGAGGACTATAAATCCCGTCGCCTTTATTTTTACCTGCTAATGGTGTAATTCCAAGATCTTTAATAGTACTTGTAATACCGGAGGTAATTCCGTCGAGCAAGCCACCACCTGAGCGGCGAGCGGGCATCACGTTTGCATCAGATTTATACCAAACATCGGCAAAGAAAAACAGGTAGATCACCGTTCCAATCGTTACTAATACTGTTGTTGTCAGAATCAGAACTTTATATCGCAGTAATAACACCATCGATTCAACCCAAGCTCGTCGAGCCGGGCCAAGATGTGAATCGGTTGTTGCATTAACTTGATCGTTCATAATATCTACTTATTTCCTTTAAAATAATGCTTTTGCACCAATCGTTAGCAAGCCGTAGGGCTTTTCAATTGGGGTTATCGGTGTACCCGTTAAGTAATCGACCGAACGGTTTAGAAACTGGGCGAAGAATGTCAGGCCGCGCCAGAGTTCATACTTGGCTGTTGCTTGTAGCGTTGTGATATTTACGCGGCGGCCATCGAGTATTGAAAACTTTTCCTGATCACCGGCTCTGATCGATTGCTCGTAATCAGAACCTACGTTCACCATTAACGCGCCGGTTGTATCGTTATAAATATTTTCTCCTCGTTCGACGAGCGTGATCGTTGCTTCAAGGGTAAGCTTTGCACTCGCAGCCCAACGGATCATTGCCCAATAGTTTAATGAATTCGGACCGATCCCCGCACCAAGCAGCTGGCCGCTTGTGGTAAAAGCATTTTGGGTATTGAAATGACTATAGGTAAACGGCTCTACTCTGGTATGCTCAAAAGCAACATCAATATCATTCAACCCGAACGGTGCACTCCACATCGAACCGATCTGCCAGGCAAATTTATTTCCCCAATAGCCAGTGCCTATCTTACTGGCAACGATATCATCGCACAACCCCTGCCCCCGAATTTCTAACCCATCTGCTATTCTCCAGCGAGCATGAAGAGCAAGCAAGCCATTATCACGATCGTTAAGAGAATGCTCGACCGATTTTAAAAATGAGAATGGATTTACGTATGCAAGATCGAATCGACGGGAAAAGATGGTCAAGTCAGTGAATCCCAATTCAACTGCATTACCTAAGGCAAACGTAAGATCATGAATCGTTAGATATTTCTGATCGATATATGCTCCGGCTCCAAAATCTGATGCGGTAGAATCCTGCCCGGCGCTAAATCTAGCATCGCCGAGCAATGACGCGACGATCGCTTGATACCGAACAGCCCCAACATGCGCCTGAAGTGAAATGAAGTCCGGCGTTTGGACATTGGGAGAAATAATGACATTATTCCCCTGATAACTACCACCGATCGAAATGGCCTCACGAGCGATCTTCGCCGTAAACCAATCCATGTTATACGATAGCTCGGCAGTTGTCTGGTCAAAAAAATTATGATTTGAGAAGGCGGCAAAATTTTTATTTTTTCCGATGATGGGATCTTCAAGGGCGATGGAGGAATCGCCAAAGTCCTGGCCGTTTGTCGTTTCCATAAAGAATCCGACATGGCCGGAAAGCGTACCGGTAAAGCGTCCGCCAATTACTCCAAGAACGGCGCTACCATCTGTCGGTTTACTGCGCTTACGATATTCAAGACTTCCAACACCATGCACTTGAAAATCGGAAATAGTGGAATCGCTTCTCCAACGATACAAATATTTATCGTAATCCGTTGGAATGCCGGTAAAGAAAAATGGCTCGGCCTGCTGTGCAGGAAACATCGTCACTGCCTGATAAGGCTCGCGCCGATAGGTCTGTAAATATTTTGAACGAAGCTCGGCTTCAGCCTGAGATAATTTTAATACATCTACAGAGCTAAGCCACCGGACAACTTCATACTCCGTGATCGGTAACGATGCTTCACTATAATCGGCGAGAAGGCCACGAACACTCAGGTGCCGTAAGTAAGCATAGACTTCATCACCTATCGGGACCTGGACGATACCGGTATGCGGTGAAGATGTTAATACTTGCGCAGAAACCATCACCGGTAACAGCAACAATAGCACTAAGCAAATCCGGAGAAGTCGCACTATTTGTTCCTAGTGAGAATGATTAACGTAATGATCGTGGCGATGGCACCGACGATCGTGCCGGCAATACCGACGTAAGTCGCTGTTTGACGAAGGGAATAATCGTCCGGATACAATTTTTCTTTCGGTACGTAGATCTCATCGCCGGGTTCGACATTCGTCTCACTTGGCTTTGCCCATCGGCGTGTTCTGACCTTGATTACTCTGGTATTTTTTATAACCGCACCTTCGGCATATCCGCCGGCGGCGTTAATATAATCGGTTGCGGACCAGCCTTCATGGTATGGAATATATCCTACGCTGCCAACATAACCCCAAACATAGACGGTGTTCGGCTGACTCGGGATCGAGATCACATCTCCATCGTGAAGGATAACATCCGCTGAAGCATCATTCTTTTCGAATAGACGCTGCATATCGGCTGCGACATAGCCTTCCCGAGTCTCAGTTAAAAATCGGAATGTTGCAGTATCCTCAACATCAAGATTTGCAACACGGCCAACAAGCTTTCGCTCGTCTTCAGTGGTGATGTCTTTATTATCGATGTCTAGTTTTTTACGGATGATCGTTCCGCCGGCAACAAAGGCATACGGTGTGAATCCCCCGGCTTGTTTAATGATATCTGAGAGATGGGTGCTATTACGAGTGATTGGATAGACACCGGGATTACTTACCTCGCCTTTCACGATCACACGAGATACTTCGCGAATATCGGCTCGGTTTCTGATGAAAATTCTATCACCTGATTGAAGCGGCATATCCGATGCCGTACCAACACGAATGGCATTCCCATCGATCGTCTGCGTTGTCGATTGCGAACCGGCATCATTCATTCTTACCAGTTCGATCTTGGAAAGATCAGCGCCATCGGTCGGGCCGAACGCAGCACGAATCAGTGCCCATAATGAATCACCCTGAACAAATTCATACTCACCGGGAGATTTGATCGAGCCATAAATCCCGACAACACCTTCCGTTAATTTTTTATAAGGCACATAGACGACATCGCCTTCGCGAAGCAATGGAGAAAATCTCGGATCGTGAGTACCATTGAATCTAAATAGATCGAGACGTTCGGTTGTGCCATCACTATGAGAGACAATTATATTTCGGGTACTTGCCGATTGATCGGAAGCATCGCCGAAGTATGGCTTGAGTCGCTCGGCTTCGCGTTTGCGACGTTCTTGTTCTTGCTGAAAAGCCTGATCGCTTAAGATCGTTGCTCGCTGCAATGGCTTGTTTGCGATCGCAACGGCAATGGCGGCGCGAGTTGCACCGGTACATGCATAGACGCCTGGCGTTTCGACTTCACCAAGCACCGTCACCATAATGCGGCGAGGCTGTGTGAGCGTTAACGCAAACAACCCTTTCTCAGCAGCCTTCTGCGAAAAATTTTTATCCACAACCTGTTCGACTTCAACGCGGAGTTGCGCTAAGGTTTTTCCCTTTGTCATGAAGGCACCGATACGAGGTATCGTGAGAACTTCATCGGTTGAGATCATGAGCTGCTGAACGTCGTTGCTTGTCCAGGAGCGATATTGCAAAACATCACCGGGGCCGAGGCGATACTCGGTTGCATTTACCGCGCCATCGAAGATGAGCGCATCGGGCGAAATCGATGGCGCTGCTTTTTCGCTCAGCGACGGCATGATCGCCGGCGGCTGCGCTGAGGAGGTACCACCTCCCGGCGATGTTAGCTGTGCCCGTGATGCCCCGGCAGCACAAAGCAGCAGCAGAATGATAAATACTCTTTTCATCGGTCAGTTATAAAATCGTTGTTCGAAGTATCTCGACGATCCGCTCGCTGGCTTTACCGTCCCAGAGTGCCGGGATGGAAGCGGCTTTCCACTTGCCTTGCATGGCATCAGTAACCAGCTCAAGTACGCGATCCATATTTAGGCCGACAAGCTCATTGGTGCCGGTTTCGATCGTACTCGGGCGTTCGGTGTTCTCGCGAAGCGTGATGCACGGTACACCAAGTGCCGTCGTTTCTTCCTGTACTCCGCCGGAATCGGTAAGAATAACTCCGGCGGCATCCTGCAATGCCAGAAAATCGAGATAACCGATCGGGTCGATAAGGACGAGCGATTCATTTTTTGTCACTCGTTCTTCGAGCCCGAATTCGATCAGCTTATTTCTGGTGCGAGGATGAACGGGAAAGATGATCGTCGAGACGGCCTGTGACATCTTCTCGAAGAGATCCACAAGCATTGTTAAATTCTCCTTGTCATCGACATTGCTTGGCCTATGTAACGTCGCTACTGCAAACTGTTTCCTTTTCAGATCGAACTGCGTTGCGAGCTCTTTGAATCGCTCGGTGGCAGCGCCTCGATATTTGACTACCGAATCGATCATCGTATTGCCGACATAAAACACGCGGCTATCGGCAATACCTTCGTTCTTAAGATTGGTTATGCCGCTTGGTTCGGTTACAAAACAAAACTGTGAAAATTCATCGGCAACAATGCGATTGATCTCTTCCGGCATTTCACGATCGAACGAGCGAAGACCGGATTCGATATGCCCAAGCGGTACTTGTGCTTTTGCGGCAACGATAGCCGAAGCAAGCGTCGAGTTCACGTCGCCGGCAACAAGTAAGAGATCAGGCTTCTCATCACGAATGAGCGTTTCCATCGCGATCATCACCTTTGCCGTCTGCTCGGCATGCGAGCCTCCACCGGTACCAAGAAACGTATCGGGCTTTGGCATTTCAAGATCGGCAAAGAACACATCGGACATGTTCGCATCGTAATGCTGGCCGGTATGCACAAGCATTGTCGTAAAACGATCGGCGGCAAGGCGGCGCATTGCTTCGAGCACGGGCGCGACCTTCATAAAGTTCGGCCTTGCTCCGACGACAAACATGATCTTTTTCTTTTTCAACGAACTCCTTATTTTTTTACCATCCCTGATCCGAGTAAGACGATCTTACTGCGAAGAGCCGGATCGGTTATTTTCTTCGTGGCATTTCGAGAATCGATCACAAGCGGTGCTGAGCGCACGATCTGTTCGTAATCGTATTGGGTGTGATCGGTCGTAATAAGAACGATATCCGATTTTTTTAACAGATTTTCGGTAAGTTCAACCGACTTATATTCTTTTCCTTCAACCTTGACCGATGCCACGAATGGATCGTTATACGACAAGTTATTGACACCATCCTGTACCAGCAACTCCATCACCTTCAGAGCAGGTGAATGGCGGGTATCGTCAACATCTTTCTTAAAAGCGGTGCCAAGCACAAGGACGTTTATGTCGGTAATGCTCTTCGGCAAATGCGCTACTTCATGGATCACCATGTCACGCACATAGAATGGCATCGACTCGTTCGTTTCAGCAGCAAGCGTAATAAAATTCGTTTCGAAATCGAAAGCCCGCGCATGCCAGGAAAGGTAGTACGGATCGATGAGAATGCAATGCCCACCAATGCCGGGACCAGGAAAGAACGGCATGAAGCCGAACGGCTTTGTTGCCGCAGCTTCAACCACTTCCCACATATTAATGCCACCCATGCGGTCGCAAAGCTTTGCAAGTTCGTTAACGAGCGCGATGTTAACCGAGCGAAAAATATTTTCGAGCAGCTTTTCCATCTCGGCGACTTTCGGGCCGGAGACTGCTATCACCTGCGAAATGATCTGCTGGTTGATCAGCACTGAAAGCTTCGTGCAATCTGCCGATACTCCGCCGGTAACGATAGGCGTATTCGCCGTCGTAAATTTTTGATTACCCGGATCGATACGTTCGGGGCTGAATGCTAAGAATATATTCTCCCCAACTTTTTTTCCGGTCGCTTCGAGGATCGGTTGAACAAGACCTTCGGTGGTGTTCGGATAGGTCGTCGATTTTAAAATGATAAGCTGGCCATCGCGAAGATGAGCAGCGATCGATCGCGCAGCTCCTTCGATATACGAAATATCAGGTTCTTTATTATCGGTAAACGGGGTCGGTACGCAAATGTAAATGATATCGAGCTCGCCGGCACCGTCGTAATTGCTTTGTGCGGAAAACGAGCCGTTGGCTACCGCGGCACTGACTTTTGAATCCTCAATATCCTGAATGTAATTCTCACCTTTTTTGAGGGCATCGGTCTTTCTCGTATCGAGATCGATACCGACCGTATTAAAACCCTTCGAAGCGAATTCGATACCGAGCGGGAGGCCGACATAGCCCAAACCGACTACCCCGATTCGGGCAGCCTTGGACTGTATTTTTTCCTCGAGTTTTTGGGCGTACACGTTCATTTTCAGCCAGTTTTTGCTTGTAGATGCAAAGGGTTAATAAACAGCAACCCACCTCAAAACCTTCCCGTATAGCGATAATACAGGCTTTTCCTAACGCGTTACAGCTACGCTTGTTACAATGGGGGCAAGTTATTGCCTAAACACGGTTAGTGAGCAAGTTTACTTATATATGTAAAAGCCACCACGTTTGGCGTCATTCTGAGTCCGCTGAGACCGACTCAGAATGAAAATGGTAAATTAGCAAAAAAAGAGCATTATTATGACATTTTATAAATAAATAATAAAAATATTTAAAATATATTTGGAAATTGACTAAACATTTCGTATATTTGTATGCCGAAGTACAATGAAAGTCGTCATTCTGAGAGAAGCGAAGAATCCCTTTATTGCGAACCTTGAGAGATTCTTCACTCCGCTTCACTACGTTCAGAATGACGCCTTAAAAATGGGTATTAATATGCGAGGTGCACAACGATACTGTTGATATTTAATGGGTTACATACCCATCAATGCAAACCCACCCCCTAAGGAAACAAAGTCGCCATTAACGCATAAACCCTATACTTCATGGACTTGTTATTAGAACCGATGCTACCTCATACCTTTTTGGAATCGCTGGAAAAAGCCTTTTCTAAAGCCAGAATTGCCGTTATCGGCGATCTCATGCTTGATCGGTACCTATTTGGTGGTGTTTCACGAATCTCGCCGGAAGCGCCGGTCCCGATTCTCGATATTCACCGGGATGAAATACGCCTTGGAGGCGCCGCGAATGTAGGGCATAATATCCAGACCCTTGGGGCAACCCCGCTGTTGATCGGAGTCGTTGGCGAAGATTCGAAAGGCAACCGGGTTAAATCCATCCTAGAGAAGCTGGGCTTATCGACCGAAGGCATCGTGACCGATCCTGAACGCCCAACTACCATCAAGACAAGAGTTGTCGCCGGTTCGCAACAGATCCTCCGCATCGATCACGAAAAAAACCATTCACTTTCAGCGGCAACCGAAAAGAAATTGTTTGCTGCTTTAGAGAAACAGATAGATTCCCTTGATGGGATCATTCTCGAAGATTATAATAAAGGAGTACTATCGACGGCATTGATCGCAAAAGTTATCAAGCTTGCTAACGAACATAAGGTCCCAGTCTTTGTCGATCCGAAGCATGATAACTTCTTTGAGTATAAGAACGTCAGCGTTTTTAAACCGAATAAAAAAGAAATCGAAGATGCGCTGCGAACCAAACTTTCTACCGACGAGCAGATCCACGCAGCAGGAATGAAGTTACTTTCGATGCTCGGCGCCGAAAATGTTTTACTCACACTCAGCGAAAAGGGAATGTTACTTTTCGAACAGGGCGAAGCCGAACCGTTCTCCATCCCAACTCGTGCCAGAGAAGTAGCCGATGTCTCCGGTGCCGGCGATACTGTTATTGCAACGCTTGCAGTTGCTCAGGCTTGCGGAGCCAGCGTCCGGGAAGCAGCGACGATCGCCAATCGAGCGGCAGGATTAGTTATCGAAGAACTCGGAATAGTACCGATCTATAAAGAGCAGTTGTTCGAGGCGTTAAAAGAGGACGTTGAAGAAGCGAATTAATTATTCAACTTCGAGAGAAATATCCAGTCCAACAACTGAATGCGTCAAGGCTCCGATGCTAATATAATCAACTCCGGTTTCTGCTATTGCTGTAACGTTTGTTAAGTTTACTCCACCGGAAGCTTCAGTCTTGAAAACACCATCGTTTCGTTTTACAGCTTCTCGTAGCGTTTCGAGTTCGAAATTATCAAACAGTACTCGATCGATCACTCCTTTTCCGTTTGCCATAACCCTCTCGAATTGCTCAAGGCTTGTCACTTCTAATTCTACCGGGATTCTTGGATTCGATTCGAAATACGTTTTTATTTTTTCGATGACTAATTCAATGTTGCCACCATTAGCTGCGATATGATTATCTTTAACAAGCATCATATCCCCAAGCGAGTAGCGATGGTTTTGTCCCCCACCCATCCGGACGCCATAGCGATCGAATGGCCGCAGCAGCGGAGCTGTCTTTCGGGTATCGATGATAGTGGCCTTGGTACCCTTAACTGCTTCGACAAAATGATGAGTCGAAGTTGCTATGCCACACATTCGCTGTAATAGATTCAATGCTACACGCTCTGCCGTTAATAAAACATCGAGCGGCGCTGAGAGCTCAGCAAGCTTCATTCCTTTCGTAACTGCCGTACCATCTTGCACCAGGATCGTCATTGATACGGAAGCACTGCGATCGCTTGAAGCAGCATAGATCGCAAAGGTCTCGCAAACTATTTGAATACCCGCAAGAATGCCATCGGCTTTGGCAAGAAAATATGCTTTACCGGTAGTAAAGGGACCGATCGTAGCAGCAGTTGTTGGGTCTCCGGCACCGGCGTCTTCGGCGAGGGCGGCAATGATTATTCTACGTTCGTCTTGAGTCATCATTCAAAAAAATCTTTATGTAATTTTTTCAACGCTTCGATAGCACGGTCTTCATCGAGCAAAACAACCACACTATTCTCGACTGGAAACATCGATCGAATAGGAAATCGTCGTAACGACCGTAGCAGCCGTTCGCGAATCGATGAAAGATCCTGCGTAGCATCTTTTGTCCTGACGAGCATCGAAAGCGCCGCCAACGGACGTTCTTCGAGCAACTGATATCCGGCATCGCGCAAGCCACGGAACATTGCCCGCCGGTCGTCGCGACGAAATGATATGGTTAGCTCCGCATCGCTGGCCCAATAATAAAAAGCTCGGTTCAATGCAAAGGCCGGAATGCCCTGAGTCTTCTTATACGCTAATTCGGCTTCGCGAGATCGTTTGCGGGTCTTTGAATTTCCTTCTTTCGGTTCGGTGACGTATACCGTCGTGATGTTTAATTCAAGAGCTAACGCGATCGGTTTTGGAGTTCTGACCACTGCGCCTTTCGAGGCGGAGATCGTAGTACCTCTCGGGATTTTCGGAGTTGGGGCCGTTACGCGAAGTATTGTTTTATCACGGGCTACTTCAGCAAGCAGTGGTTGGGCAACGTTTTGAAATAATGCCCGCACTCCGCGGCGGCCAAGTTCATCTGCTTCTTCAAAAGAAAGATGACGAATTGACTTTGCCGTTTTAACCAATTCAGGATCGGCAGTATAAATACCCGATACCGCTTTCCAGATCACGACTTCTTTTGCTTCAAGCACGCGGCCGAGAAGTGTTGCCGAGAGATCCGAGCTTTCGCTGCCCATCGTCGTTTGCTCGCCATCTTTTGTACCGCTTACAAATCCCTGTGTTAATATTATCTTGCCCTGAAGAAGCTGCGGAATGACTAGGGATGTCACTCGTTCGGTGATGGCCGGGATATCGGCAATGGCGGCAGTGTACTGCGCATCGGTGATGATGAGCTTCTTTGCATCGATGATCTCGATCGGAATACCGGTATCGGAAAGAAGTGCACCGATAAGCGCTGTCGCAAAGTATTCACCTTTTGCCAGAAAAGCATCGAGTGTCCGATTCGATAATTCTCTGGTGATCGTTACGCCTTCAACAAGCTTTGCGATCTCTTCGCCAAGTTCGGCGAAGCGGGTCATGCAGGAGGCAAAGGCTTCTTCACTTAGGTTGAGTGATTCGACGAGCTGGCGATGGCGATCAAGAATGCGTTCGAGCGTTTCTCCGGCGATCAGTGTTCTACCAGCCTCGGCATCCTCGGCGATCGAGCGTAATCGGCGGGTTGTATGCCCGATAGCAGAAACAACGATAATCAAGCCTTCCCCTTTGGAACGCCGTTTACGAGTTGCCTCGTAGGTTTGCTCTACTATCTGGGCCAACCGCTCTAGTCCCCTAACCGAGCGCGTTGTAGCACCGCCGAATTTATAGACTATCATTATTGGGAAAGATAATAGAATGGGCTGGTAATTAGTTCGTAACTTTTACACTCTGAAACGTTTTAAAGCAGAATTATGTGGACGATCCATCACTATGATGAACTCCCCTCAACCCAGACGCTAGCCCGATCGCTATTCGATGAGGGCAAAGCAGGGCATGGGGACGTTTTCATTGCTGCCCATCAATCGAGCGGCCGGGGACAATATGTCTGGCGAATGTGGGACGATGAACCGGGCGCAAATCTATTACTATCCTTTATTCTCACCGATGTCCCTGCGGCTATTTGCGATATGATGCAATTCCTCGCCGGCCTGAGTGTACTTTCTACGATCCGGTCTATTCTCGATCGCGAGCTTCGGTCCTTCGATCATAACCGAGTTAAGCTGAAATGGCCGAATGATATTTTGATCGATGGGAAAAAAGTATCTGGCGTATTAAGTGAGGCTATCTGGGCTGGACAAACACTCAAAGGCGTTATTATCGGCATCGGGATCAATGTAAACCAGGATTCTTTTACTGACCCGGTTGCTTCGAAAGCAACAGCACTTAAGCAGATCCTTTCCGAAACAGTACCACTCCAACAAACCTGCGACCTATTACTTGCTACGATAGAATATACGCTTAAGCACTATAGTGACAGAGCGAAATTATGTGCCGATCTCAGAAGTGAATTGGAATGGATGGAGTCGCTCTCTGTCGAATCGGCAACGACTCCGGACGGGACGTCGTTTTCATCGCTAACGATCAAAGGAATTTCCGATGCCGGTGCGCTCATTGTGCAAACCTCTGGTGGGGTCGAGCACGTACTACAATCGGCAACACTACACTTTAGCTCATGATCTTAGCAGTCGATATTGGCAATAGCTTTGTCTCCTTCGGTGTCTTCGAGGGAAGTGAATTAAAACAGACCTTTGCCTATCCTACCGAAGACATTGTTGCTCCGATCTCACCGGATAGCCTCTTCGAAGTTTTTAAGACCTTAACCGATATCACCACTGCCGCCATCGCTTCGGTAGTTCCTGAAGCAACAGAAGAAGTAAAGCGACTCCTCGCTGCAGCATTCCCCTCCGCTACGATCGTGCTGATCAGGAATTCGAATATTCCTATGGTCAATCAGTATCATCAACCTGATCGGCTTGGTACCGATAGGCTCCTCGGAGCACTGGCGGCCTATCAGTATTATTCAAAAGAGGCACAGCGCCCGGCGATCATAGTCGATCTCGGTACGGCAACAACCTATGACTGTATTACAACGAACGGGGAATACCTTGGAGGCATCATTGCCTTAGGTATTTCTTCGACGATGCATGCTCTTTCTGCTGCGGCTTCACAATTGCCGGAAGTTACGTTACAATTTCCTCCTTCGGTTCTTGGAAAAACTACTGAAGAAAGCATTCAATCGGGAATATTCTTTGGAGCACTGACAAGTTTAGAAGGACTCATCGATCGCTTACAGAAAGAAGCTTTCGCTGGTGAAAAACCAATCGTCATAGCCACTGGCGGCCATTCATCAATTATAAAAGATCATACTTCCATCATCGATCACTATGACCCTCACCTTGTACTGAGGGGAATTCTTATGGCTGCAATTTCGCTTTGATTCTCATCTTCTGAATATAGAAGACATTCCATTTTACTTCATGAGAACATTCGATCCGGCAGAGCTTACCCATCAGCGCGTACATCAATTATTGCTCGGAGGCATTGCCCCAAGGCCTATCGCCTTTGTGGGCTCGGTCGATGCTGAAGGAAATGCAAACCTTGCTCCGTTCAGCTTCTTTAATGCCTTCGGTGCCAATCCCCCCATTATCTGCTTCAGCCCTGCCTTCAGTGGCAAGACCGGCGCTCCGAAGGATACCTTATTGAATCTCCTTGAGACTAAGGAGTGTACTGTTTCAGTCGTAACTTACGATATGGTTCATCAAGCAAGCCTCGCTTCAGCACCATACGAACGGCATATTGATGAATTTGTAAAGGCAGGCTTTACAAAACTCCCGAGCCAGAAAGTAAAAGCTCCAGGAGTGGCTGAAAGCCCATTCGTAATGGAAGCAAAGTTATTGCATCATATTGACTTTGGTGGCAAACCTGCCGGTGCAAATATGTTGATCTGCGAAGTCGTTCTTTTTCATATCAAAGACGAAATCTTTACAGAAAAAGATCAGATCGACCCACGGAAGATGGATCAGGTTTCAAGAATGGGTGGGCCTTGGTATTCA
>DASTAO010000111.1:0-3015 GCA_035712525.1 Kapaibacterium sp. (SeqCode) | reverse complement strand
ACGTTTTGCTCCATCTCCGACGGGTTATGTACATGTTGGTTCATTACGCACCGCATTATATAACTATCTCTTCGCACGCCATACCGGCGGCGTAAATATCCTACGCATTGAAGATACCGATCAAACTCGTTACGTTGAAGGTGCCGTAGAAAACTTACTCCGCACGATGGAGTGGGTTGGCATTACCTTTGATGAAGGTCCGGTGCACGGCGGTGACTGTGGACCGTACACCCAGTCCGAGCGTACCGATATCTATCGTAAATATGCTGATGAATTAGTTGCTAATGGCAAAGCCTATCCGTGCTTTTGCTCCGCCGAGCGCCTTGATCGTGTTCGCAAAGAAATGCAAGCAGCCGGTCAGCCGCCAATGTATGATCGTCATTGCCGCAATCTTTCAGCCGATGAGGTAAAAGCAAAGATCGATGCTGGTGAAAAGTATGTCATTCGTCTGCGCGTCCCGCTTGGGGAGACGATTACGTTTACCGATCTCATTCGTGACGATGTAAGTTTCGAATCGAAAACTATCGACGATCAGGTTCTTCTAAAGTCCGATGGCTTTCCGACGTATCATCTTGCGAATGTGGTCGATGATAAGTTGATGAAGATCACTCACGTCATTCGCGGCGAGGAGTGGCTTTCTTCGACACCGAAGCACGTCTTGTTATATCGCGCGTTCGGCTGGGAAGCCGATATGCCGAAGTTTGCACATCTGCCATTGCTTCTGAATCCCGATCGCAGCAAGCTCTCGAAGCGTCAGGGTGACGTTGCTGTCGAGGATTTTAAGACGCAGGGTTATTTGCCGCAGGCGCTCGTGAATTTTGTTGCATTGCTTGGTTGGAATCCCTCCGATACACAGGAGATCTATTCTATCGAAGAACTAATTGCATCGTTCGATCTTGAGAAGGTCAATAAAGCCGGTGCCGTATTCGGCCGCGAGAAGCTTGATTGGATGAATGCTGAGTACATCCGTAAGATGTCGGTCGATGAGTTATTTCCGATCGTAAAGCCGCTCGCCGATGCTCGTGGCTATTCTGTCAGCGATGAGTACTTAAAGAAAGTTATCACGCTTATGCAGGAGCGTGTTCGCACCGTAACCGACTTCGTCGATTTCTCCTCCTATTTCTTTAAAGCTCCAACGGAGTTTGATGAAAAATCGAAAGCAAAGAACTGGAATGCCGATGCCGTTGAGCGTCTGACAGAATTATTGCCAAAATTTAATGAGCTAACCGATTGGACTCACACGAACATCGAGCAGGTTGTTAGAACTTACGCTGAAGCCAAAGGCATTTCTGCCGGTAAGCTCATCCACCCGATTCGCCTTTCGGTAAGTGGTGTTGGCATGGGGCCAAGCTTATTCGAATTGCTTGAGACTGTCGGAAAAGATGAAGTACTCAAGCGAATCGAATACGCGCTATCGGTTTTGAAGTAGCTGCCGATACTAGGGGATTGAAGCTATCGGACTCACCTCCAAACCCAAACCCCGAAAATTCCGTATTTTTGTAGGACGTGCATTTGCCAGTCTTTAAATACAATCAGACCTACCTGACGCGCTCTGAAATGGAGCGATTGCTCAAGGAAAAAGGGTTTACCGCTGTCGATATCAATCTCGCGGTCGGGGCTTATGATATGGCTGAAGATGTGCATGCAGGCCAAAAGCGTCCGGACGACACTCCCTATTTCTGGCACCCGAGCCGCGTCGCCAGCATCGTTATCAACGAACTCAATACGACCGACATCCAGCTTATCTGCGCTGCTTTCCTGCATGATGTGCTCGAAGATTCGACTGTTATCACCGCCGAGGTCATTAAATATAACTTCGGTGAATATGCCAGCTATCTCGTCGAGATGCTTACGAAGGACATTAAGGCGGAAGGCGAACTCCGCGAGCAGATCGAAAAAGAATACGTAGAGCGATTAAAAAATGCCAGCGACGATGCAAAGGTCTTAAAGCTCGTCGATCGCCTCGATAGCTTTCGATGCCTCGAATTCAATGTAAAGAGAAATCCGATCAAGTACGTAATCGAAACCACAAAATATTATTTCCCATTAGCTGACGGTTCGCACGATCCGAGGATGGAATACCTGATCAAAGAATTACAGGCTGCGAGGAATAAGTATTTGGGTTAGGGAACTATGGCTGAGAGAACATTGGAGCCGTTGTTGCTGATGCCTATTGGTACAACCTTATCCTCAATAGCATCGTAATATGAATTATATCCAATACCAGGATAAGCGCGAAAATAAACTGTATCACCACTTGAAAACCCCTGAAGTAACTGATTAAATCTAGTAACAGTAAAGTTTACGATAGTGTCATGAGCGGAAAGAGAGTAAAAATTCCAATCACCAGAATTGCTAGTATAGAAATATTCATTGTTATATGAAGTATTATCTTCGAGGGATAATGACGATTTCTTGCTAGAAATTATTAAAGCACTTAGACTATAATTAGAATTATTCGGTGCATCAGGTGAAGAATGTCCATAAAGTGTACCAGGAATAGTTATATTAGATTTTGCAGAATCCGAATAGACTACTTTAGGTAGCAATAAGGCATCTATAACTATTGAATATAAAGGTAGTTCGGCCATGGGTACGATGAAATCAGTAATTATATTCCGATTGATAATATTAATATAGTGGTACCTCACTACCCCTCCGCCAGTAAAAGAATAAGATCGATCTTTCCAGGTACTATATCCAGTCTTAGAAAAAGTAAGAGAATATGTTTTTGATGGGAGATTATGAATCGTCCAAGCACCTCCAGTATCAGAAATGGCAGAATACGATGTCCCGTCGAGTTGCACTAAAACACCACTCTTATCAGCCTTTGCATAGCCTCTATAATCGGTAAGCGTGATCTTTCCTGTTAGATCGCCAGTTAGGTCCGAATTACCATTATCATTACTCCCATTACTATCGCTACACCCAAGCCAAACAACGGCAGCCAAGAGAATTACAACCGATCGAATATTCATTTAACCTTCCGAATGATGTATTGAAAGAGTACTTAAT
>DASTAO010000110.1:0-6271 GCA_035712525.1 Kapaibacterium sp. (SeqCode) | reverse complement strand
ATCAGACCTTGAACTGGCTCAAAGAGAAATTCGGCAAGAACGAACTCGTCTATGAAGCGAACGTTCGTGCACTTAAAGCGGGATATTATCTCGGCGAAACAGCCGAGCTCTTCAATGCTCGTTATGAAGTTCAGCCGGCACACTTCAAGCCGGGTCTCTACCGTAACATCATGGGTAATGAAGCAACGGCACTTGGCTTTGTTGCAGCATCGGTGAAGTCGGGTTTGCAATTATTCCTCGGATCGTATCCGATCACCCCTGCTTCGGATATCCTTCACGAGCTTTCGAAGTTCAAGAACTTTGGCGTAAAGACCTTCCAGGCAGAAGACGAAATTGCCGGTATCTGTAGCGCGATCGGTGCATCGTTCGCCGGTTCGCTTGCGATCACGACGACTTCAGGCCCCGGCCTCGCCCTCAAAGCCGAAGCTCTCGGCCTTGCCGTCATGACGGAGCTTCCGCTTGTCGTCATCGACGTTCAGCGTGGCGGACCTTCAACCGGTCTTCCGACAAAAACCGAACAGGCCGATCTCATGCAGGCAATGTACGGCCGTAACGGCGAATGCCCGGTTGCTGTCATTGCAGCTAAAAGCCCCGTTGATTGTTTCGATACTGCCATCGAAGCTTCGCGCATTGCGCTGAAGTATATGCTGCCGGTTATCATGCTCACCGATGGTTACATCGCAAACGGTGCTGAGCCTTGGCTCGTACCGGATGTCGATGCGATCCCGGAGATCAAGAATAAGAAGGGTGATGCAAAGAAGTCCGATGGCCAATTCATGCCATACGAACGCGACGAGAATAACGCACGTCCGTGGGCTATTCCTGGTGTCGAAGGCTTAGAGCATCGTATTGGCGGTCTCGAAAAGCAGAACATCACCGGTAACGTTAACTACGAACCGGGTAACCACGAGTTCATGGTAAAGCTTCGTCAGGCAAAAGTCGATGGCATTGCAAAGGATGTTGCTCCGACGGAGATCATCGGACCGAAATCGGGCAAGATCCTCTTGCTCGGTTGGGGTGGTACTTATGGTGCAATCACAACTGCTGCCGAGCGCTTGCACTCGCAAGGTGTTGCTTCGGCTCACTTACGCTGGCTCAATCCGCTTCCGCCGGATCTTGGCGATGTGCTCAAGAACTACGAGAAGATCGTCATCCCTGAGCTCAACCTCGGCCAGCTTCGCCGAATCATTCGCGATCGCTTCCTTGTCGATGCCATCGGCATCAATAAAGTACAGGGCCTTCCCTTCACGCCAGAGGAGATCATCTCCCAGGTCGAGAAGATGCTCTGGTAAAAATGTACTTCAAATAAAAAAGGCAAGCAGTACTGCTTGCCTTTTTTATTTTAAATGACTGTCATTCTGAACGAAGCGAAGCGAAGTGAAGAATCCCCTACTGTCTTCGCAATCGCTTTCTACAACAACTCCCAAAGCCGATCGATAAAATCTGCTTTCGTGCCTTGCCCAACGAAAACGAATCGGATATTCCCATTGCGATCGATAATGTAAGAACGAGGAATGGAGCCATCGCCTCCATAATTCTGATACGTGGTATATTTTGGATCGATCACGATCTGATACGGAAGTTTGAATTTATCGACATCAAATTTTACAAAGTCCCAAATATTCGAACCATAATCGACCGAGACACCGATCACCCGCACACCAAACTGAGTCATCGAATCAGCCACCTCTTTAAGATCGGGCAGCTCATCGTTGCAAGGAGTACACCAGGTCGCCCAGAAATTAAGAAGGACTATCTCACCATTCTTAGTTGCACCGGAAAGCGAATCGAGCCGGCCAAGCGAATCCTTCCAGATGATATCGGACGCTTTGTTATTAACATTCTTACTACCATGACCGAAGAGCGTCGAGATATTATTCTCGAACTTAGGGTCGATATCGGTATTAGGAACGACCGGGCCGGAATCGGCAGAACTGCTGCATCCTGCAAAGAGAATGCCCGCAAGGAGGAATAGGGATAGGTATTTCATCTACTTAATAAACACGCAAGACCCCGTAGCGTTTCCGACCCGGATAATTTTATGCCCTATCCAGAGCCGTCATTCTGAACGTAGCGAAGCGGAGTGAAGAATCCCCCAAGGTTTTCGCGAATCTAATCTACCGTTCATCAGCCCATTTTGTAACTTCACCCCCTCGAGATAGTTTTACCAGTACTACATCATTCCCTCTATATGAAAAGAGTATTTGTGTTGCTGGCTCTTCTACAGACATCGCTCGGCCTTGCGCAGGGGGTTAACTCTGCGGGCAAAGATTTTTATTTAGGATGGCTATATCCGTCATATAACGACCAGAATCTAAATCTCGCTTATCGAGATCCAAAGCCATACTATAATCCTACGGTTCTTATTTCGAGCTATTCAGATAACGAAGTCACTATTTCCTATTTCGACGACAAAGTAGGGAAAGAGTGGCATCCAACTACATATACGATTTCTCATCGTCGTTCAATACAAGTACAAATTGATCGAACACAAATGAGAATGGATGGAGGTGGACCGAACGGTTTTGATGGAGAGGTAGCTCAATGGCGCGCAATGCATATCACCTCAAAGAAACCAATTACAGTACAATTTTTTAGTAGCGGCGCAAATTCAGGAGGTAGTTACCTGGCTATTCCTACTAACTTACTTGGCAAAGAATATGTCGTTGAAAGTTATCACGATAATCCAAATGGAACAGGCGGCTATTTAAGTCACGAACTTTCTTCCGGTTATTTTTTGATAGTAGCACCAATCGATGGCACTACCATCCAAATTACACCAGCTGCTACAACCAAAGCCAGAAGGCAGCCCGGAGTAAATTGTGGAACTGATGCTTCTGGAATAGCTCAGCCGTTTACTATTGCATTGCAACGCGGTCAGTGCTACCTAGTAAAATCGCAAGGTAAAGATAGTCTGTGCGATATCTCAGGCTCAACGGTAATCAGTGACAAACCTATTGCGGTAATAGCCGGCCACGAAAATGTTTATACAGATGGAAGCAGCATTGGCAATATCACTGTAGAAGGCCGCGACTATATGATCGAGCAGATGCTGCCCGTAAAATACTGGGATTCGACCGGATATATCTCACTCCCATTCATTGATTCAAAGAATGCCCCGGGTGGCGGCGGAGATAATCTCGCCTTTATGTATGGCAAGTTGCAAGATGCTCCCTCCAATTATCCAGACAAAGCAACTATAAAATTGTTACCCGACTCGATTTTTTTTAACATAGAACAATATTCTCCAACTAATCGTACTTCAATCACAACTCCAACAAGTGCCTCATCATCGAAAGGAGCCAAATTTCATGTGGTTCAATACGACCAGCGAATGCAAGGTGGCGCACCATATCCGGCTCCTTCACAATTAACGCTTATACCAAAATCACGATGGAGCACTTTCTATTTATGGGATGTACCTGCGAATACTAATCCCGCGGAAGTATATCAAGGATACTATCTCAATGTGATTTGCGACAAAAATGATTATGACAACGGGACGTTGATTCTGGCATCTGATCCATTTACGCCAATGAAATCTTACGCAACGGCAAATGGAATTAAGACTATTCCAGGTTATCCAGATTTGATAGGTCTTACTATTAAACTTAATGCTCCAAGAACCTACTTTGCATTTAGTACAGCTAAGAAACCGTTTGTTGTTTATAACTATGGCTTTCGTGCAATTGATGCAGACCGCGACCTGGGAGATTTCGATGGTGACGATTTCTTCTTCTCGTATGCCTCTCCAGTTGGCTTCTTAGCCACAACAGGTGATTCGAGTTTCTTTTCTACTTCTATTGATACACTTTGTGCCAAATGGGATCTATGCGCCAAAGTATCGGGCACTCATAGTCCAAAAATTCAATCCGTTTCTATCCTAAACGATCCGGGTAAAATTGTAGTCGATAAACCAAACTCGGCTACCGGATATGATTCATACAATGTTCGTTTTGACCCCAGAGATGATCCGGATGATAAAGGAGAAATAAATCTCGAAGCAGCTGACTCATCAAAGTGTGTAAGGTTGTTCGTAGCGGATCCCCTCCTGCCTGCTCACGCATCATTGATGATCCTCGATGACCATGGTAACTACCACATCTCCGAGCTCGATTATCAGGCTCCGCAATTAGCTGATACCATAACCGGCAATTACTTCGATATTACAAAAGCACGCCCCGGCTTGCTCGGGTATCATAAAGATACGATCGTTTATCCTATAGCTGGAATTGGAGATAGCCATTGCGCAACCATCTCTTACTTTGTTAGGGGTGATTCAGCAAAAGGAGTAACGCCAGCAACCATCACTGCTGCAACCCTAGGCGGAGCCGATAAATCATTTACAATTTCACCCCTGCAATTTCCGATCATATTACGTCCGGCATCAGCGTCTCATCCTGCCGATACACTAAAGATCAATATTTGCTTTAATTCAAAAGACACGGCATCACATCAAGATACTCTTTCACTCACGACTGATTGCTTCACTGCTCCCGTACTATTACTCGGCCAAGGCGGCACACCACTCATCACGGCAACTGATTATGATTTTGGCAATGTAGTAATTGGTGAGACGAATTGCACCGGGAGAATAACATTACAAAACGTTGGCAACTTGCCTTTTACGTTGACAAATAACTGGGTTCTGCATAATATCGTTGGGGGGAAAAACTTTACAATTTCTCAATCAGGTGCTGCCCGATTTCCGTTCGTTCTTTATCCGATCAATTCTCCAAATCATCTTCGTCAAGATACCATAAATCTTTACTTCTGCTATACCCCCACCAATGAGGGATTCGATTCATCAATCATTACTTGGAATACTGGTATTAACCCACCTTTCGCCGATCAGATAAAGAATTGGTCGTACCTAAAAGGCAATGGAGTAAAGCCAGGGCTGATCTGGAGTCTTGATACACTAACTTTCCATGGTGATTCAACAGTGATGCCAGCAGAAATTGATCGCCGGATAAATCTTTATTCTACTGCATCAGGCGTAATACGATTAGAAAAAACATTTATAGATGGCCCTGATATGGCAGAATTTGCAATGATCGGTAATCAAATCAATCAAAATCCACTCGAAGGAGTCGACTTGAGTTCGGGAGATACTCTTTGGGTTGACATTGCATTTACACCCGATTACACAAAACCTTACCCGCAGAAATTTGCAGACCGGCATGCTAACCTAAACGCAGTATTCTTTACCGATGCTGCACATACTCAGCGCGATACAAGCGTTGCCATATTGATCGGTACCTTCGGCGGCAAGCTTTCGGTAGCACAGCAAGCAACAATTACAAATGATCTACAAGCCTACTACTCAAATCATCAACTAACCATCAAGCTACCCGAAAGTAGCAAGCCACCTTACGAATGCTCGCTCTATGATATTCTTGGCAGAAAGATCCATTCGTGGCACAAACAAACTGCCACGGGTAATACTACTGAGCTCAAGCTTGAATTGCCTTCGATTCAAAATGGCATGTATATCTTAAGAATAAACGATGAACGAAGCTGTACGTTTGTAGTCCAGTAACGCGTGTAACTTTATATACCTTGAATAGTTTATAGTACAACGACTATATTGCCACTTACGTATGAAAAAGCTATTTCTGTTACTTCTCGTTCTCCTTCCAATATCCTCCTTTGCGCAGGGGCTGAACGCCGATGGCAACGATTACTACATTGGTTGGCTCTACCCATCCTATAATAGCCAGTCATTGACGATTCCGTCAGTCCTTAATTTTTTCGAAGTGTCGGTACTAGTTTCGAGCTATTCAGATAATACCGGTGTAACCATTTCCTACTTCGATAATAAAACTGGTGTTGAAGTAGATAGCGAAAAATATGTGATCGGCAAGCGCCGCTCCAAACAGGTACCCATCAATATGGATCACATGAGGATGGATGCCGGTGGTCCGGATGGTTTTGATGGAGAAGTCGTCCAATGGAGAGCCATGCATATTTCCTCTACGAAGCCGATCAATGTTCAATTCTTTAGTTCGGGAGCAAACTCAGGTGGCAGCTATCTTGCGATCCCTACCCGATTTCTTGGAAAGAATTATGTCGTCGAAAGTTATCAGGATAATACTGGCGGAGCCGGTGGCCTATTGAGCCATGAGAATTCCTCCGGCCATTTTATGGTCGTTGCTGCCTATGATTCAACGACGGTTCAGATCACCCCGAATGCAACAACGAAGGTTTCGAGACGACCTGGAGTCAATTGCGGAGAAGGAGCAACCGGAGTGCCACAACCATTTACTAT
>DASTAO010000109.1:0-7517 GCA_035712525.1 Kapaibacterium sp. (SeqCode) | reverse complement strand
TCTCTTCGTTTTTCGGCTGGCTGCTTGTTAATACAACAAACGTGGCAAGCCTGGGTTGAAATAGCAGGCGCGGCCTTAAACAAGCCGCTCTGCCGTCGTTACAAATAAAGTCTTGCAAATATACGGAATATTTTATAGTTGGACGCCAAGACGAAGCAAAGCACGCTTCGACGCATCCTCGTAATATGTTCCGCTATATTCTTCTACAACTTTGCGATACCACTTTATCGCTTCGTCTTTTTTGCCGCTCGATTCGAGATTGCGAGCAGCGGCATACGAATAATCAGCATCGAGAGGATTAGACGTCCCCACTGATGCTGCTGCCATAAATAACTTCGCCGATTCTTCTTTGTTACCCTTGTCTTCTAAAATAGCTGCTTTTCCAGCACTGGCAGAAGCCTTCACAAGGGGCAAATCACTCGAAATCTCATCAAAAGCCATCAAAGCGCTATCGAGCTTGCCTAAATAGTAATAAGCATTTCCGAGAGAAAGGCTGGCAACCTGGCCAGCTTTGGTTGACCCGTATTCGGCTACGATCTGCTTAAGGCCTGCAATCGGCTCATTTTGAATACGGTTAGTCGGATCGCCATCAATAGCCTGGCGCCAGTTAGCCGACTGATAATACGGAGTGATTCGAGCAAGCAAGGTTTCAGCGCGATCGGCCGCTTCCTGACGCTTGGATTGCCAGATAAATAATCCGACGACTGCAGCAACTAAAATAACAGCGCCACCGATAACCTTTTGGCGGTTTTCGGCGACCCACGATGCCGATTGCTCATAGCGAACGAGAAGCTTTTCGCTTCCGTCAAGCTCGGCCTGCTGTACTTTTGCTTCGCTAAGTTTTTTTTGCGATCGAATCATTTAACAACTCTGCTCAGTCTTGGTGATGCGGTGAGGGGTTATTGTGCGCCCGGAAGGACTTGAACCCTCAACCTTTGGAACCGGAATCCAACGTTCTATCCAGTTGAACTACGGGCGCGGGACTAACAACTCACATGCAGTCCAAGTTCGCCGACAGTGAGTATTTTTACAAATATACCTACTATCGTTCCAAAAACCGTAAAACTGCGCTTTTTGATAAACTTCACCACTTCCGGTTTGTTACACCCACAAATTGATAATATTTGATTTTATTTTAAAATCAGCCTAATTAAAGGCATTTTCCATTATGGCCCCCACTCCAAAACTTCCAATCTTACCCGTGCCAAACCCATTCTGTCAAGCCCAATGGCTTTGGCAGCCGCATAGGAAAGATCAATAATCCGTTCCGGTTTGACCGGTCCTCTATCATTTATCTTAACTTCAACCTCCTGGCCATTCTTAAGATTTGTAATTCTGACAATAGTCCCAAAGGGGTATGTCCGGTGGGCAGCGGTCAGGGCGTTCATGTCGAATTGCTCTCCGCTTGAGGTCTTGCGGCCATTAAATTCCTTGCCATAAAAGGATGCCAAGCCTTCTTGGGTAGCGCCGGCCTTTACAATATTGGATGAACAGCCAATAACTGTCAGCAACGGGAATAGTAGTACAATAAGGTATTTGTTGCCCGAAGAAACCACCCCCCAATCCCCTCCTTCAAAAGGCGGGGGAGTTTTAGAGATATTCATTACGGCTATTACGCTTGAGATAATCCGTGATATCCTTAACACTTTGCGCTTTATCACGATGGGTGATAAGAATAGCATCACCGGAATCAACAACAACGAGATCGTTGACTCCATTGAGCACGATAAGCTCTTTCGATTTGGAGAAGACTAAATTACCCTTGGAGTTTCGTACTACAATGTCCTTACTTTGTTCGATGACATTATTATTTAAGTCCTTTTCCGATAAGCGCCAGACTTCATCCCATGACCCGAGGTCGCTCCAGCCAAGGGCACTGGCACGAAGCACATAGACATTCTTCGCACGCTCCATGACGGCATAGTCGATCGAGACGCCGCGGATCTTACTATAGACATCGTTAAGCTTCTTCGTGAAGTCTGCATTGCCTTCAGCAGACAAGACATCGATATGCTCCATGATGCCTTCGGTATAGGTCCGAAGGGCTTCCTCGATGGCATCGACGCGCCAAATGAACATGCCGCTATTCCAAAGGAATATTCCTGATTCGACAAAGCGCTCTGCTGTTTCTTTATCAGGTTTTTCCGCAAAGCGATGGGCGCAAAAAATATCACGCAGTTCGAATTCAGTAAATCCGGGGAGTGTAGCACTTGATGGCAACCGTTCGTCATCCAATTGAATATACCCATATCCTGTTTCCGGACGAGTCGGGTGAATGCCGAGTGTAATAAGACCTTTCGTGATCGAAGCCAGCCGCATTCCGATCTCAATGAGCCTTGTAAACTCATGATCATTCTTTATCATGTGATCGGCCGGTAAAACGACCATCACGGCATCCTCACCAAGGCGCTCTTTAGCAATTTTTGCTGCAAGTGCGATCGCCGGAGCAGTATTGCGGCCGATCGGCTCGGCAATAATATTTTCCGCCGGGAGGCCCGGGGTTTGAGCCTTAACGCCTTCGATGTGCGACTTATTGGTGATGATAAGGGTATTTGCCAATTCGGCAAAGGTCTTTGTCCGTTCGATCGTCAGTTCGAGCAATGATTTTCCATTATGGAGGACATCGAGTAACTGCTTCGGCCTTGCTTCGCGGCTATAAGGCCAGAACCTTGTTCCGACGCCGCCTGCCATGATAACTGCACAAACCTTCATATTATTTAACGACTCTCGGCACTCGTGCCGTAATGTTGGTTAATACTTCGTATGGGATAGTCCCGATACGCGATGCTATCTCCCAGGCATCGAGCTTGGGGTCGCTCGAAGAGAGCAGCGTCACTTCATCGCCGATGGTAACGCTTTCATCGCCGGCTTCGATCATTAACTGATCCATACAGATCGTCCCGCGAATCGGATATTTCCTTGCGTTGATAATTGCCTCGGCATTGCCGGTCAGTAATCTGGAATAACCATCGCCATAGCCGGCAGCCACCGTTGCGATCGTTGTTTCGCGATCAGCATGCCAGCGAAGATTATAACTTACTCCTTCGCCTTTTGCAATACGTTTGGTAAAGCCGACAGAACTTGTAAAACTCAAAACTGGCGCCAGATCAGTACGATGTTTTTCTTGCAATTCCATCGACGGTGCATAGCCATAAAGCATAATGCCTGGCCGTACCATATCAAACCCGCTTAAGACAGGCTCTTGTAAAATTGCTCCGGAGTTTGCTGCGTGAGCATACTTTATGGAAATTCCTTCAGCCCGAATTGTTCTGACGACCTCAGTAAAGCTATCAAGCTGTTTATGAAAAAACGAAGAGCCAATCTCATCACTCGTTGCGAAATGTGTTGCGATTCCTACACACTCAATGCTATTGCCATAAGAGACGATGGTTCTTGCAAACTGAAGGGCATCGCGAGGTTCTACACCGATTCGGCGCATACCGGTATCGACCTTTAAATGAACTCGAGCTTTTTTACCGAGGCGTTCCGCCGTCTGAGCTATTGCTTCGAGTTGATGGTATTCACACAGAGTAAAATCAAGATCGTTAGCGATGAAGGTTTCTATCTCGTTATCGAGAGCAGTTGTAAGAACCTGAATCGGTAATGTGGTTATGGTTCGGAGCCCGACAGCTTCTTCTTCGGTAGCAACACCAAAGTATCCTACCTCACCACTTTCGATGGAAGCCTTTGCAATGATATCGAGGCCGTGCCCATAAGCATTAGCTTTAATAACAGCCATAATGAGTGGCTTCGGACCGATTCGATCACGAACGAATCTGAGATTATGAAGAAATGCCTCGGTTGAGATCAGCGCACGAGTCGGACGCATTGACACTGCAAGAAAGTGAGATACATCGAGCGAATGAAACAGATACTATAGTTGAAGAATGCCTAATAAAATTTTTTCATTACTTTGCTGTTCCCTCACGTGCTCGCGAGAGTGCTTCATTAACAGTGGCGTTCGTTATATCAACCGACGATTGAAATTCCAATGCTTTTCGATAGGCATCGTTTGCATCGACCGGTTGTGACTCCGATTTAAAATAATCACCAAGTGTCGCATAGATCAATAATTTATCCTGAGCCGAAGCAGCATACGATTCGATCACTGCAAAGGCCTTTGGGTAATCGCGGAGCCTCAGATTGGCGATCGAAAGATTTACAATGGTCGAAAGATGCTTATCCCCTTGAGATGCGGCAGCTTCCCAATACCCAGCCGCCGTACGATAATCTCCCATCATCGCCGAAACCGATGCAAGCCGTTCGAGTGCATCGAGCGATATGGTAGTATCTATTGCGGGTTGCGGCAATGATGACGGAGGGCTACCGACAGGATTATGGCGGTCGACAATTTGCTTTATGGGGTCCGCAGGTAGCCTACTAGATTTATTGCCAACAAGAAAATAAGTTACTACACCAAAAAGAATGATGACACCCGAAATGATAACGGTCATCCTTCGACGATCATACGGGTAGCGATATTCTATATCCGGTGAGACTGCATCGCGATCGTCTTTATATTTCTGGCGAAGCTTGCGGAGGTTATCAAGGCTTAGCTGATCTTGAATTGCAAGGACTCGTTTGTATTCTTCTCTGGCATCCCTATCGAATAGGACTTCTTTCGCCCGATTAAGATCCTGCATTTTGCGCTCGGCATCTTCATCCAGCGGATTAGCATCCGGATGCCACCGAAGTGCCTGCCGGCGATACGCTTCTTTGATCTGCTCTTCTGAAGCATATCGCGGTACTCCGAGTATCGAAAAGTAATCTTTCATGCCCCATGTGCTAACACAAAACGACGAATGAATAGTATGTAAAAAAAAATGGCGGCAGTCAAAAGACCGTCACCAGTTTTTTATACAAATGGAATACTTATGCTTTTGCTACTGCAAGCTTTGCATTAAGTAGATCGAGCCCGGTATGGAATTCCTGGTGATGAATTTCATGATCGGAGAATCGGCGTTGCAATTCTGTACGCTGACGCTCGATCTCGGCAACATCGATTGCTGATGAGTGCTCCGCAGCATCGGCAAGGACAACACCCTGGTTCTTATGGTGTTCTAAAAACCCGCCAGATACATAATAATGCTCTTCGGTATTATTCGGAAGGGTAAATTTTAAAAGCCCAGCAACGAGCTTCGAGACAATAGGAGCGTGATTTCGAAGGACTTCGAACTGCCCTAATGCTCCGGGAGCGGTATAATGAAGGACATCACCTTCAAAGACGGTCTTCGTCGGAGTTACGATCTTTAATTGAATTTCTGCCATAGCGGGCGAATAAACAGACAAGCTTTAAATTTAGTGCTGAATGGTTTCACTGATATTATATAGTCGTTATCTGTCATTCTGAGCGAAGCGAGGAATCTGAAATTTCAGGTGGTCAGCTCTCACATTCTAAGACCCCTAAACGGACTCAGAATGGCAACGTTAGCAGCATTTGCATCTGTTTTTTATTCACAAATTATACACATATCAATTATTTATGATATTTTGATTTGGTTTTTTCTTGAATATTTCGTATATTTGCAGTCTGCATTTATAGCCATCCGGAACATCCTTCCAGCCGAGTTCGGGGGAGATGAAATTTAGTGGGGTGCACACCTACAATGATGATAACTAATGAGTTACATACCCATCTCGGTTCATTTGGCTTTTAGTAGTTGGCTATGGCGGAAGCACTCTGTGGTATGGTCGTTAACCATTCCGGTCGCCTGCATGTGGGCATAGCAGATCGTTGAGCCGACGAATTTGAAGCCACGTGAGATCAGGTCTTTACTCATGGCATCGGATTCGGCTGTTCGGGGAGGGATATCCTTCATCGTTTTCCAATGATTGACGAGTGGCTTTCCATTAGTAAATTGCCAGATGTAGTTGTCGAAACTTCCGAATTCTTCCTGCACTTTCAAGAAGGCCTTGGCATTCGTAACAGCCGAGTTTACTTTAAGCTTATTACGGATAATCCCAGGATCGAGCAATAACTTTTCTATCTTTGCTTCAGTAAAACGAGCAACCTTCTCAGGATCGAACTCGGCAAATGCTTTGCGGTACCCTTCACGCTTTCGAAGAATGGTAAGCCATGAGAGGCCGGCTTGCGCTCCTTCAAGAACGATAAATTCAAATAGTTTTTGATCGTCATGAACAGGTACTCCCCATTCTTCATCATGATAACTTACGTAGAGCGGCTCGTTATCTTTCGTTGACCATCCGCAGCGAATTAGTTCTTTTGCCATATAGTAATAGGTGCCTACTAAATTATTAAACAATATACAATCAAGATGTACCTTTCCGGAGGAATGGCTAATTTTTCCAACCGATTCTGCGTTCTCTACACTCTTAATCACAAACCGACAGCTGGAATACTACGTGGGAAAGATCATTACGATCGCGAATCAGAAAGGTGGCGTTGGCAAAACGACCACTGCGGTGAATCTAGCCGCATCGCTTGCGCTTTCCGGATTTCGGACCTTGCTTGTCGATATTGATGCTCAGGCCAATGCAACGAGCGGCCTTGGCATTGATCCAAAGCCACTGACAAAAACGATCTATGAGGTCCTTGTCGGCAAAGAACAGGCTGCCAATGTCATTATCACAACAAAGATCCAGCAGTTATTTTTATTACCGTCGCATATCAATCTTGTCGGCGCCGAGATCGAACTCGTCGATATGGAAGACCGCGAACGAGTCATGAAGCGGGCACTGGCTACGATCTCGAATAACTACGATTATATTCTTATCGATTGCCCGCCATCGTTAAGCCTTCTCACGCTTAATGCGCTTGCTGCTTCAAACACCGTACTGATACCGGTGCAATGCGAGTACTATGCACTCGAAGGACTCGGCCAGTTACTCAATACGATCAATATCGTCAAGAAGCATTTGAACCCTTCACTCGATATCGAAGGTGTATTGCTCACAATGTTCGATGGCCGCTTGCGATTATCGAATCAGGTTGTTGGCGAAGTGCAACGATATTTCGGTGATAAAGTTTTTAAAACGATCATTTCCCGCAACGTCCGATTAAGCGAAGCGCCGAGCCATGGCCTTCCGGTCGTTGTGTATGACCCAGCAAGCGCCGGCTCCAAAAATTATCAGGATCTGGCGAAGGAAGTGATCGATCGTAATCCGAAAATAAAACCACCAGAACGACAGTAGCTTCACAACTACTACTGACTCTACCATTTTTTCGATATCCCCTCATGTCAAAATCAAAGTTTACTCTGGGAAAAGGGCTCGGGGCACTCATCCCCGGCGCTTCTGAGGAGCCAATTACTGAAGCCAGCGAAAGTGCTGTACGCCTTGGCACTGTTGCCATGATTCCACTTGCTCAAGTTGCACCCAATCCGCAGCAGCCGCGTAAGGATTTCGATCCGGCATCACTCAGCGAATTAGTCGAATCAATTCGCTCACATGGTATTATTCAACCAATTACCGTTCGTCAAACTCCATCCGGAGGTTATGAGATCATTTCCGGCGAACGCCGCGTCCGTGCATCCCGCCTTGCCGAATTAACTGAGGTG
>DASTAO010000108.1:0-3941 GCA_035712525.1 Kapaibacterium sp. (SeqCode) | reverse complement strand
TTTCGATTCGGGTAGTGCTGCAAAGAAATCACGGATGAGTGTAAAGAGTCCTGTGTAGGTTGCGGGATTCGAGCGCGGGGTCCTGCCGATCGGAGCCTGATCGATCTCGATGATCTTATCGACCTTCTCTAAACCTTTTATGCTCTTGTATGGGTAAGCGACAATATTCGAATTATAGAAATGTCGCTGAAGGATCGGAGCTAATGTTTCATTAACAAGCGTCGATTTTCCTGAGCCGGAAACACCGGTGATACAGGTGAGTGCACCGATCGGAATTTTAAGATCGACATTTCTAAGGTTATTCCCAGTTGCTCCTTTTAATTCTATGAATTCAGTCGGAGCAAATTCTAAGGAAAGCTCCGGATCAATAGTCTCGGCACCGGATAAGTATTTTGACGTTGGTGAAGAGGGTAATACAAAATATCCATTTTGTGTATGCGAATCCGGCTTCACAAAATAAGATGGTGGAGCATAGGCTACTAAGTTACCACCATGCTCACCGGCTGCAGGGCCAATGTCGGCAAGCAGGTCGGCGGCGAGCATCATATCGCGGTCGTGCTCAACGACTACGACAGTATTGCCGATATCACGAAGCTTTTCGAGCGATTCGATCAGTCGGTGATTATCTCGTTGATGCAGACCGATGCTCGGTTCGTCGAGGATATATAACACTCCGACGAGCTGCGTGCCGATCTGCGTTGCAAGCCTGATTCGCTGTGATTCACCGCCACTTAATGTTTTTGCCGAACGATCGAGCGATAAATATTCGAGTCCGACATTCAACAGAAAATCAAGCCGGGTTACGATCTCATTTATGATAGGAGTTGCGATAAGCGATTCATTGCCCTTAAAAGAAAGCTGGGTGATTCGATCCTTGAGTGATAATAGCGATATCGTTACAAACTCGTGAATGTTCTTATTATCGATTCTGATGAACAAGGCATCTTGTTTTAACCTGCCGCCATGGCAATTCTGGCATGGCTTTGCTGTCATGAACTGCTCTGCCCATTGGCGCATTGCTTCGGTGGCGTCTTTACTACGGGCCTGACGGAGCATCTCCATGATACCGGCGAAGCGAATCTCATAGGTATGTTCACGGCCGGTATCGCTTTTCCAATTAACGGAAATCTTTTGATCGCCGGAGCCACTAATAAGAATTTGCAATAGATCTTTTTTTAGGTCTTTAACCGGCGTCGAAAGGGAAGTCTTATAAAACGAGAACAATGCTTCGACCTGAGCCCAAAGCCAATTCTTTCGTTTCTTGCCAAGCGGGAGAATGGCCCCATCTTCAAGACTTAAACTGGTATCACCCATAATGAGCGACTCATCAAAGTCGCGAACCTCACCGAGTCCATTACAGATCGGGCAAGCACCAATGGGAGAGTTAAACGAAAAGGTATTTGGCTGAGGCTGTTGGTACGATCTGCCGCACCTGGGGCAAGAGTTTTGCTCGCTGAAGAGTGCTTCACGAGTCATGCCGGTATCGGTTTCGAATAGAACCGAAATGACACCTTTACCGGCTTTGAGTGCGCTTTCAACAGATGATGTAAGTCGCTCATCGGCTTTATCAGAAAGCACTAAGCGGTCGATGATCAACTCGATCGTATGGACTTTGTACCGATCGACCTGCATATCTGCTACCAGATTTTGTATCTGCCCATCGATCCTGACCTTTGTATAGCCTTGGCGCATTGCATCGGCAAAGACTTCGCGGTAGTGTCCTTTTCTTGCCCTGACTATAGGAGCGAGTATTGATACTTTTGTGCCGTCAGAATATACCTTGATCGCCGAAATGATCTGATCGAGAGTTTGATGCTGAACGGGTATGTTACAATCCACACAATATTGTGTGCCGAGGCGGGCAAATAATAGACGCAGAAAATCGTATATCTCTGTGACAGTACCGACGGTCGAGCGAGGTGAATTAGCAATGGTCTTTTGTTCGATCGAAACAGCAGGTGCGAGACCCGAGACGCTATCGACGTCCGGCCGCTCCATCATGTCGAGGAATTGCCGTGCATAGGCAGAAAGACTTTCGACATAGCGGCGCTGGCCTTCGGCATAGATCGTATCGAAGGCAAGTGAGGATTTCCCGCTTCCAGAAATACCGGTGATGACTACTAATTTCTCGCGGGGGATGGTAATATCGATGTTTTTTAGGTTATGGACGCGGGCACCCTTTACCACGATCTCATCGGAAGTGGCAAACTCTGATTCAATTTGAGGAATTTCTTTCGTTTTTGGCGTTTTTTTAGCCATCTGGAATAAGCCTTAAACCCTTATTTTGTAGTGGGAATGTTCCGGTAACTAAGTTAAACAAAATGAAAAGGTTGAATGGTTGCCCGCGGTTTTGCGTTGTATCGGCTCAGGAGTGAAAATCAGCACCAGCCACAACGATCTCATCGGTATTCGCGGGATGAGCGTAGAGAACCTGAACTGGATTCTCGATCGCTCCACCGATTACATGAAGCAGTTAGATGCTTCAGGAGCCATCACTTTTCCTGAAATCCTCAAAGGCCTTACCGTCGCTAACCTGTTCTTCGAGAATTCTACCCGTACCCGTTCTTCATTCGAACTTGCCGAAAAACGACTCGGAGCGTCTGTGCTATCGCTTTCGATGCAGACAAGTAGTTTAACAAAAGGGGAATCCCTTATCGATACGGTAAAGGTAATTACGGCAATGAAGATCGATGCCGTGGTTGTCCGCCACCGATCTCCGGGTGTACCGGAACTGCTTCGAAAGCATCTACCGGATGATATTAGAATACTTAATGCCGGAGACGGTGCGAACGAGCATCCTACGCAGGCATTACTTGATGCGGCTACCCTTCTCGAAAACTTCGGCTCACTTAAAGGAAAACAGATCGCCATCGTTGGAGACATTACACATTCTCGCGTGGCGCGCTCAAACATTCATCTTCTGAAAAAGCTCGGAGCAAGAATTACAGTTGTTGCACCGACCACGCTCGTACCAAGTACATTTTCGCAGGTCTTTAATGTTTCGGTTTCACACCACCTCGATGAGGTTTTGCCGTCGTTAGATGCTGTGATAATGTTACGGATCCAGAGGGAGCGGCAAGATAAAGGATTTCTGCCGAACGTTGAAGAATTCAGGGAGTTATATGGTATGACGGCAAAGCGATATGCCGCTTACCCAGATTTACTGGTGCTACATCCGGGCCCTGTTAATAGGGGTGTCGAGCTCGATGATGAAGCACTCGATGGAGAACGCTCGCTTGTCTTTAGGCAGGTCAAGCGTGGTGTTGCCATCCGCATGGCAGTCTTAGAATGGATTTTTGCTGATTGATCGTATGCATATTATTTTAAAGCAATGTCGCCTCGTCGATCCGGTTACCAACCGCGATGAAGCTAACATTGATATCGAAATTAAGGATGGGAAGATCGTTGCCATTGGTAAGAGCAGCGGCTCGAAGGAAGCAACGATCTATGATCTAAAGGGTAAGGTTGTCGCCCCTGGTTTTTTCGATATGCACGTTCATCTACGCGAGCCTGGCCAGGAGTATAAAGAAACGATCGAAACCGGTACTCGCGCTGCCGCCGCCGGTGGCTTTACCGGTGTGTGCTGCATGCCGAATACCGAACCACCGATCTCCGATCCATTCGTAGTCACTTATATCAAAGATCGCACAAAGAATTCTCTTGTCGATGTAGAAATCTGTGGCACGATGACAAAGTCACGCAAAGGCGAAGAGCTTGCTGCTTTAGGTGCGCTTAAAGAGGCCGGTGTTCGGATGGTTTCGGATGATGGTAGCGCCGTTATGAATGCCGAAGTAATGCGCCGGGTATTTGAGTATGCAAAGATGTTCGATCTTCTCTGTACACAGCATTGCGAAGAACATTCAATGACAAAAGGCACTTGTATGCATGAAGGAAAAACATCGGCTAAACTCGGTTTGCCGGGATATCCTTCAGTTGCAGAA
>DASTAO010000107.1:0-7634 GCA_035712525.1 Kapaibacterium sp. (SeqCode) | reverse complement strand
AGAATGATCTCCGAACAGTTTTTAATACAGTCATCACAATTGCGAAAAAAAATAACGTTTGGTTTCTGCCAACACAACTCATAAACCAACAACGGCGAGACAGCAATTACTGTCCCGCCCATTGCAAAAACTTATTGTCCTACAACCTGACGGTAACCGCCGAGAATTACGGCGAACTTCTTAGTTGTTTCTCCAAGGACTGCTCCGGTCTTCGGATCCTTGGCGATGATTCGAGCGACTAACACCTGGCTACCAACACGCTGGCGGCCTGAGGTTAACAAATTCCACTCCTCAACACGGTAGCGGTCGTTAAGATTGACGTTATCGCCATCGAGCGTATATGCCTGATGTTCAAGCGTATTGACGAGATCGCCGGCGAGTGTATAAATCTCGATGGTCGCTCTCGGTGGAAGTCTGGTAAAGAATAACTTAGAATTATCCGTAGAGGACTGACCGAGATGCGTAACGATATACGGATTCGGAACAACCTGAACCTGATCGAGAATCTGCTGCTGCTCGTAATTCGAGTTCGAAGCAAGATTGATCGGGGTCTTGGAAGTATGGATTACGAACGATGAATCAGGGAATGGCAAACCTTTCACTAATCCACGGAACGAGATCAATATCTTATCAGAGCTATTGAAATCACGTCCAACTGGTCCTGTCAAGTATGCAACAGAATCGCCCGTTACCGATAACTGTGATGAAATGTGCGGGTAGTTGAAAATTATTTCCGCCCCAGCCAATCGCAAGCGGTGAATCGTCGCAAGGAAATACTTCCCATCGCTACTCTTATCATTCGGGTCTAATGGGAAATACGATGAACCACTGGTGTTCAAGATATTACTCTGGAGAGTTCCACCGGGATCGCTCGGATCATCGATCGTGAAATGGTATGCATCCAATGCGAATTTACCCGGCTGTGGTACTTTCATTGTATCCGGCTGTGAGTAGGTTGCAATTGTGTCACCATTAGTTGCAGGTGCACGGTCGCCATAGCCATAATACTGCACAAGGTTTTCTACAGTATAATCATTACGATTGCCATTACGCATCGGCTTGAGCTTTGCGTCGCAATGAGTCTTACTCGTGATCGTAACCGGAAGCACTTTCGGATGGAATTCGGTTGAGGAATTAGGATCCTTGATACTATTGATCACGAAAGTATTTCCATTTGTATCGGCTTCCGTCTCCTGAAAATCAGTCGGATCTCCAAAAGAAACTTCATAATCAACTTCGCCGAGTCCACCGAGATAAGATGGCATTGTCGCATCATCCGGAATATCTGCAAGATTGTCGATCGGGGTGCGTGCTGTACGCGGGGTGATCTGAACAATGGAAGGATCAACTCCACCCTGAATCGTTATGCTCTTCAAGCGGTACGGAGCCTTCATCTGCTGGAATTCAAAATCAACGATAAGACGGAATGCCTGATCGATAGTTTGATAGGGAGCAAATTTATTATTATCGGAAACAAATCGGCCTGCCACATTCGAATCCGCATGTTGGTCCACAACGGCCTGAACAATACCAGAAAGCATATTGTACGGTGTAATTTGCGGTGTTGCATTCGGATTAAACAATCTATCGAATGTAACTACCTTGCCCTGCTTCTCATCGGTAAGGTTGATATACAACGAAAGCGGATTATTTATCGTCAATTTAGACGATTCAGACCAACGCGGCAAGAAAGAAACGTATACATTATCATTGGTATAAAGATCTACAAACTTTCCGGTGTCAACAACCTCTAATATGATACTATCAACGCCGCGAACGCCAGTCCAATTGCCTTTGATACAATTTGCATCGGAAAGGATCGTGCCTCCAAGATCTGGAAAAACGGGCTTCGAAGGAATTCCAACAGCAAAGTTTTTATTCTGAACAATAGCTGTTGATAACGGCCCTACTTTATTGACCGAATCATACTCATCGGTAGCGATCAGGAAGTAATAGTACTTAACACCGTTAAGCAATCCTTCGCTACCAGTTAACTGACCATCACCATTATCATCCCCATAATCAAGATATGAATGTTGGGGGACATTAGGAGTAGCATTTGTTCTCTTATGATTTGCATCGAAATTCCAAATCGACCAAGTACCGAGTTTAACCGTCGGATTTACACCGTCCGGGCGAATCGTCGAATCATGATCGCTACGAGTTGTACGATATAACTCATACGTATTGAACGGCAGTGTCGGGCTAAGCGGATCCGGAGTAACTTCTGCGATTGAATCCCAAGTTACCAAGACTGCTCTATCTAAGCTATGGGTCTTAATATTGGGAAGTTCAGGCGGTCCAGGAGTAATAAAATGTTTTACAACAACGGGATCGGTAGAGTCTCCCAATGGATTGCTGCCCGTTGTATCGGCAAACACTAACTGAGCAAAGGCCATGACTTTTAGAATAGAATCTTTGCTAAGTTTGATGTCTGTTGTACTTGCCTGAACGATACCAATACCAACTGTCGTTTCGACGCTTTTATGTGGCGGTAGGTTAAATGGTCCCGTACCAAAGAGTAAACGAAGGTCAGCACCAGTACCCGGATCATGGTCGCGGCCACCTTCTGCGATAAAATCATACCGAAGATCCGGAGTAGGCGGGTCATTCGTGATCGTCCACTTTTTGAAGGTAGTAAGACCAAGCTGCTTCACTCCAGCCTTGCCATATCCTTGAACAGCTTCGCTATCGGAGATATCGATAACGTTGCCACTCGGATCTGTAACAGGGCTTTCAAGGAATGAGAATCCGATGACGCCATATTCTTTTCCACCTTCCGGCTTTGACCATTGGGTACCCAAATTCAACGCTTCCGGATGATCATAATACAATGAGCCTTTTGGAAATACTTTCTGAGCACGAGTAATATCTTCAGGGGTTAGACCAAAGTAAGAATTATAATCATTTGCTGCAGCGTTAGCATCGTCACCAAGATCCGGATCGAAAGCAGGTGCTATAAAGCAATCATACAAGGTCTCGTTATCAGAAGTATTCGTCACTTTATGACGAATAAAGATCATATCACGATACCGACCGAAGCTCCAGCTATAAATAACTTCCACAATATTCAAATTGAAAGGATATCCTGCACCCTGCTTATATTCGGGATTTGCAGTAATGTCATAATCGCTATAGATATTGACGATATCTTCCTGAGAAAGCATTGCCGGAGCGATCGTCGTCCCATTTGCTTTCTTTGTACCAGCAAGTGCTTTTCTCTTGTCGTTATCAGAAATGTAATCGCCGAAATAATAATTATGCTTTAAGGTCTTGCTTTCCGATGTATCCCAGATCGGCCAATTTACATTCATATCCGGCACCGAAGTCCGAGGAACATGATCGTATGCACCAGTTGTATTGCTGTATCGCGGACTCAAATAAGAAATATAGTTATTATCGTTACCGGTTACCCCCTTTTCACCCTCGGTGTACCAACCGGCACCGGAATTCGGATTATACCCGAGCTCGACTAACTTTTTCTTCTTACCGGCAATAACCTTCTTGGTTGCAAACCAAAGACCTCCACCGAAGATATAGTGGTGACTGGTTCCACGAGGCCAATTCAGACCGGCAGCCTGGTCATTGTTGAAGAGAACGCCTTTATTCGTAAAATAGAAATCAAGGTTGCTAAGCGTATTCTTCTGACGCTTGAACGTCAGAGTGGAAGAGCTTCCCCCACCATTTTTCGTTCCGGTAGGACGCGCTACCAGATTTGAGCAATAGATGCTTACCATTGCTATGGTGATCGCAACAGCAGTGACTTTGTATGTTCTGATTGAATTCATATTCGGAAATAAAATCGTTAATGTACTGATTAGAACGATAAGGTTACATTGAAATAAACCCGGCGCGGAATCTGGAAATTAGTTCGTCGCGCCAAGTTATCTTTATGATTCTGAACATAAGCCTGAGTTTGCTCCTGAACACTTACCCTGCCGTCTTTATTAAGATCCCACAAAGAATTATATTTTAACTTTCCAAGAGCATCAATCTGCAAATTATCTTTATCGGTTGGATCATTAATGAAGTCATATGTCCCAGTATAAGGTTGAAGAAGGCCATCATCGTCACCTTGACCAGTTGCCGGATAAACAGTAATTGCACTTGTAGTATTAAGAAGGTTCACAACTTCAAGCTGCAACTGCAATGTGTTATTAGCACCGAACATAGAACCAAAAAGATCTTGAAGACGAATGGTACGGGTTAATGCAGCATCCGTTTGGAAATAAGCCGGATTACGATCAGCATTAAACTCACCGGCTTGCTTCCCTTTAATATCGGTCTTTGTATACGGTGTACCTGAGTAGTATTCTGTAGTTGTAGAAAGATTCAAATCCTGAAACAACTGGGTGCCAAAAATAGAGGGACCTTCGGAGGCTCCGAATCCGGCATTGAATAACAATTGAGCGACATGCGTACGATCGAAATTCAATGGGAAGGGCTGTAATGGAAGCACGACATTAGGATCATCCGGACTACCACCCTGTCCGTTGATGAGTAAACTATAATTTTCAGTTGCAGTACTCGAAGTACCTTTAGCAATCGAATAGGTATAATTTACACGAACAGAATAGTGATCAGCCATTCTCTTTTCAAAACTAAGTTCTACTCCTTTATAATTGCCATACTGGTCATCAGAGTAAAGTGTATACCCAATAGCCAGATTATCACTTGAAACTGTACTCAAACCAGGTAAATTTCTAAAATCCTTATAAATACCATGGATGGACATTGCAAGTTGCTCAGATAATTGCGTATTAAAACCTACACTGAATTCCTGAGTATGCTCAGCTTTTAACGATCCATTGCCAATGATTTGGTTGCCACGTTGAAGTACTCTCGCAAGGTCACCTGTGTTTGACAATACATCTCCAAAAAGTGGCTGTTTAAAGAACAGGCCATAGTTAAAATCAAACGTAGTCTGATCAGTAACAGCATATGTAATACCAAGACGAGGACTTAATTGTGTTTGAACCGGAGCTGTCTTAAAACGTGGCTTATGCGTAACAGGATCAAATGGATTTTGCGGATCGACAAGAGCATGGTCATTGGCCGGATTATAAAGATCGAAGCGTAAACTCGGATTGAAGGTAATGTCGCTGAATTCCATTTTATCACCAACATACACTGCTGCAATGAGCGGCTTAATAACAAACGAATCCTTAAATCCAGTCGGATCCCATGGTAAGTTATTATTAAAATCAGTTAGCGTATAACTATGGGCCTCAAAACCAAAATTTATAAGATGAGAGCCATATTGATTATTATAAGAACCCTGAATTTGATAATGATCCCGAGTATTATTTGTAAAAGCGGTGAAGTTACCAGCCACCGGATAAATATTCAACAAGCCGTAAGGATTGGCAGTAGAATTAGTTATTGCTGGCCCTTCAACATGACCGGTAAAAGGGTTCAAACCAGCGCCGCTTAATGTTTTAATACTTCCTGGATTTTGTGGGTCAGGAATTTGCTTACTTACTGGAGTATAAATATCCGGAATTCCATCAGGCTTTTCGGTGATAGTATGATTGTTGTCATCATATGTATATTTATCAGCAGATTCAAAAATGTGGTAGAATTTAAATAATCCTCCGCCAGCGATTTGATCGTATTTTCCAGAATGAAGTGAGTAACGCTCATATCCTACAGTAAAATCTATCAGACCGTCAGCTCCACCTTCGCCAAGGGCAGTATTGCCTTTTAGGGTATACAAATTTTGAAGTTCGTTGTATGCCCCATATTCAGCAGGATCGGCATATTGAAAAGGAACACCATTAGTCTGACGACTTGTCGAAGCGAGCACAGCATCTGCACTCAAATGGAATCCTAAGACGTCAAATGTCAATTTACCTGTTGCGGAGCGTGTATAATAACCAGTATACGGAAGCTGCGCTGTTGAAAGACCATAAGGATCTTTTACGTCCAAGCCGCTATTATAGTAAGTTGTAATGATAGCATAATTATAATAATCGCGAGTGTTTCCCTTGGCTGTAATAAAATATTTTACTTCATCAGAGAATAACGGACCGCCAAATGCCAGTTCATAAATTTTATCACCTGAGCCAAGCTGTTTATAGCCATTCCCCGATGTCCCAAATAATGCTGGGACCTCGGTACGATAATGGGCTGTCAATTCAAAATTAAGTCCGGCTGCTTTTGTCGATGTGCTGATAACACCACCGATCGTATTACCTTGTGAAGCATCAGCGCCGGCTGTAGTGATCGTCTGCTCAGAAACGGCTAATGATGATACGGCAGAACCGATAACGCTATTGCGTCCGCCGACAACATCGCTCGTTTCGATTCCATTAAAACGGGTAGAGTTATCCGAACCTTTTGCACCGTGAATGGAAAGGCCACCGGAATTTGCATCCTTGACAACACCGGTTGTAAGCCTCGATGCCTGATCAAGGTTGGTTACGCCAGCGGTTGAGGTTAGTTCTTTATTATCGATATGAACACCAACGACGGTCTTTGTTTTTTCAACTAACTGTCTTCCGGTTACGATGATCGTATCAGATGCTGCTGTAGAAAGTTTAAAAGTGAGTTCGGTGGTGATATTAGATTGAACCTTAACATTTTTTATGGTTTGGGGCTCATAACCAGCATATTTTGCAACAAGGGTGTAGTTTTCACTTGGAGAAACATTAATAATAATTGCTGTACCATCACCCTTTGCCTTTGCACCTTGACGAGTCTCAAGGATTTGAACGGTTGCGTTAAGCAACCCTTCACCCGTTTTCTTATCGGTAATCGTCGCCTTGATCTTGCCTGTTTGTGCCATGGCATTGGAGCCTAGAAAAACGGCAAGCATACCTAACACGCAAAGCGTTCGGAATAAGTTATTCGGTAGGAAAGAATACATATTGCAAGCCTTTACAAAATGGTTATCGTTCATTTTTTTTCACACAACTCTTTTCAGAGCTAATACTATAACACACCACAACACTGAAAGTAGCAACTGCCCGAATGAGTTCGGGCAGTTGCTTAAGAATAACTATTTTAATGAATAACGGTCATTAACCGGGAATCGCTTCCTGATGGTGTTTTGATCGTATATCGATAAACACCTGGTGCAAGAGAAGCTGCTTTGACTGGAATATTATGGCTTCCACTAGAAAGGTCACCGGAATACACCGTCTGAATCGAACGACCTAATAAGTCTTCGATCGAAAGTGTAACCTGCCCGTTTTCAGGCATCATAACAGGGATTGTCGAAACGGACTGAATCGGATTTGGATAATTTTGTCCGAGAATATTTAAGGAATTCGGGGCAGTTGAATGCACCCCGCTCTTAGAAAGTCCCTCAAAGTACCAGTAATTAGTGCTATAACCAGCGCCATTATTGGCCGGTGGTTCTCTTGTATCGAACAAACCAGCAAGAGAATCAACCTGGAAAGCTACTTTGAAATCTATAGAACCGCCCCCGGCTGTTTCATACAACGAGGTCTCAGGGTAGCGATAATCAAGGGCAGTTGCAGGATCTCCAGGATTCGAATTTGATTTATATGATGCAGGTGCTGTCCAAGTTGTCCCGCCATCGGTAGTATACTGGTAGAAAATGCCACCATACCATTGATAAATGTCACTGCCATCACGATCTGGCGTTAGCGCATAATCATTATCCGAGA
>DASTAO010000106.1:0-8818 GCA_035712525.1 Kapaibacterium sp. (SeqCode) | reverse complement strand
GGGGGATATTGTTAGAAAGATTATTAAAGACTAAGGAAAAGCTCTGTAAATTTCTTTTCGATGTAATACTCGTGCGAACTCAATGATCCGTTCTCAAAATAAAAACCGACCCTGTATTCTTTTATTCTTATTCGATAGGCGTTCTTATAGCCCTTAAGCTTTTTAACATTGACAATGTCACTCAATGTCCGGGCATTTTCGCATTCCTCAATGATGCTGATAATATTTTCTTTTACCTTGGAATCTCGAAGGTGGTCGATGTCCTTGCCAAAACTATCAAGAAACTCGACCTTCATTATTTTGCGAGTTTCTTCATGATGGTTTCACGAGATACTTTTTTACTTCTATCAGCCTGTGACATTAAATAGCCAAGGGCGAGGTCTTCTTTTTCGGTTTCGGTAAGAACTTTGGAGGAAACGCGCATCTTCCTCAGCATCGATTGGATGAGCTTGAGTTCAGATGCGTCTTTGGGTGCTACAAATAATGAAGCCATAATATTCTTTCTAAAATGAGAACAGCACCTGGCAATAGTAAAGTTTTATGGCAACAAAAAGGGCAGCTTGCGCCGCCCTCATTTGCTTTGTTCACTATACCCAATTAATACGCTTCAAGGTAACGGTCAAGCTCCCATTGAGTGACGCTTAAGCGGTACGCATCCCATTCGGCGGTCTTTGCTTCGATGAGTTTCTCGACGCAGAAATCGCCGAGGGCCTCGCGCATGACCTTGTTGTTCTTCAATTCATCGAGTGCTTCAAGCAAGCTCTTAGCAACTGTCGTAATGCCGCGCGCTGCTGCTGCCTCGTCGGTGAATTCGAAGATGTTCTCCTCGACTGGTGCCGGTACTTTCATCTTCTTTTCAATACCGTCGAGGCCTGCAGCAAGCATTACTGCAAACGACAAGTACGGGTTAGCCGTCGGATCCGGGCAGCGAAGTTCGGCGCGAACAGCCTTCTCGCGGCCGGCAGTAATGCGCGGAATACGAATAAGTGCGGAGCGGTTGCGCTGTCCCCAAGCAACATACACCGGAGCTTCGTAACCGACAACAAGACGCTTGTAGGAATTTACCGTCGGGTTCAAGATCGCGTTCATAGCGCGAATGTGAACGAGCTGTCCGGCGATGTATTGCTTTGCAATATCGGAAAGCTGATAGGTACCCTTCGGATCATGGAAGAGGTTCTTCTTGCCATCTTTCGAGAAGAACGACTGGTGAACGTGCATACCCGAACCGTTAATACCGGCGATCGGCTTCGGCATGAAGGTGCAATGTAAGTCGTGCTGTGCAGCGATCGACTTCAACGTGTACTTCATCATCATGACGATATCAGCGCAGCGAAGAGCGCCATCGTACTTAAAGTCGATCTCGTGCTGACCGATAGCAACTTCATGATGAAGCGCTTCGACATCGATGCCAAGCTCTTTCAAAGCAAAGGTCATCTCTTTACGGATCTCGGTACCGAGATCGGCAGCCTGATCGAAATAACCGGCGGTGTCATGCGGGAGAGCATGAAGCGAGCCGTCTTCGCCTTTTTTGAAGAGGAAGAACTCAAGCTCCGGTCCGGTATTGAATGTATAACCAAGTTTCTCGGCGCGGGCAAGCTGGCGCTTTAAGATACCACGCGGATCACCGGCGAACGGCGAACCATCCGGCATATAGACATCGGCGATGATGAGCGCCGTAACAGCACGGGTGCTGCGGCTCCACGGAATGACCTTGAACGTATCGAGATCGAGCTTCAGATACATATCCGATTCCGAGATACGCGCAAAGCCCTCGACCGACGAACCGTCAAACCAGACGTTCGAATCGATGGCATCCGGCAGTTTCGATACCGGGATCGTGATACCCTTCATCAATCCGAGGATATCGGTAAAGAGCACATTAATGAATTCGACTTTTTCCTGCTTCGCAAGAGAGAGTACTTGTTGTTTGGTCATTTTAATAAGAATAAGTTGTAAAATAAAATCTATTATGTCAGTGCCTTACGTTCGCAATGACGTCATTTTTTCAATTCCTCGATCGGCAATGCCGAACTCTCTTTCGGCGATGACAATACGACATTCGTCCTCGTCTGCTTGACGCCTTTCCATGATTGAATCTCCGAAAGGAGTTGTTCAAGAGTCGACGTATTCCAGGTTCGTATTTTTAGCAAATGCGAACCGTCGCCGGTGACGGCATGGACTTCGAGAATTTCCGGATGTTTTGCTGCTGCTTCTAAAAAAGCAGGGTAGAGCGTGCTCGATTCGACGGTTACAAAAATGAAGGCGGCAACATCGAGCCCGAGCATCTTCGGATCGAGCTTCGTATGAAAGCCTTCGATGATATGACGCTCGTCTTCGAGTTTACGCAGCCGCTCGCTTGCTGCCGGTAACGAAAGGCCAACTGCCTCGGCAAGCTCGTTACGCTTAGTACGGCCATTTTTTTGCAGGCGAACCAGCAGATCGAGATCGATCTCGTCGAGCCCCAAATGGGACGGAGCGGGTGTAACTCGTTCGCGTTTTTTAACTTGCGTCATTTGGTTAAACTTACTGTTAGTGGGTCGGACTCTTAGTCCGACCGTGTAAGTTAGTACACTTTAATTTTCGCTCGGACTAAGAGTCCGAGCCACTGCATAAATAATGTATTGCAAATATACGACATTATTTATTAAAGTTTTCAAGAACGTTTACTTTACTTATTAAAGTTTTCCACAAAAATGATAGATCTTAGGTCAGATACGGTCACAAAGCCCGATCAGGCAATGCGTGAATTCATGGCAATGGCGCCGGTCGGCGACGATGTCTATGGCGAAGACCCCAGTATTAATGAGCTGCAAGACGAAATTGCAAAGCTCATGGGAATGGAAGCTGCCCTGTTTACCCCGACAGGCACCATGGCAAATCAGCTTGGGCTAAATGTATTCACAAATGCCGGCGATGAAGCGATCGTCGAGTATGAATCGCACATTTTCAATTATGAGATGTCGGCCGCCAGTTACCTCTCACGTATACAACTTCATCCGATCCATGCCAAAAAACTTGGTATTTTATCGGTTGAAGATATCGAACCTGCCGTCAGAAGCAAGGAATATTACATGGGCATTACGAAGACCATTGCTCTGGAAAATACTCATAATCGCGCCGGCGGGACGATTTATCCGATAGAGCGAATAAGAGAAATTTCAGATTTCGCTCATTCGAATGGAATGTCGATGCATCTCGATGGTGCACGGTTATGGAATGCCTGCGCGGCGACCGGAGTATCGCCTGCAGAATATGGAAAATGTTTCGATACGGTCTCTGTCTGTTTTTCGAAAGGCCTTGGTGCGCCGGTCGGTAGTGCTCTCTGTGGCACGGCCGAAACGATCAAGAAAGCACGCCGAGCCAGGAAGATCTGGGGTGGCGGAATGCGCCAGGCCGGTATTATTGCAGCAGGGGCGCTTTATGCTTTACGAAATAATTTTTCAAAGATGGGCGCCGATAATGCAAAGGCAAAACGCTTTGCTGAGATCATTTCTTCGAAGGTGAAGAATGTAACGATCGATCATGAGCGGGTGCAAAGCAATATTTGTTTGGTTGGATTTGCAAGCCCTCGACCACAGTTTGACAGTGATATTGCCGAATTGGAAAAACGCGGGCTTCGCATCGCCACATGGCCAGGTAATAGGATGAGAGCCGTGACACACATGGATGTTTCAATGGCTGAATGCGAACAGGCGGCGAATATTATTGTTGAGTATTTTGGATAATAGTAGGGCGGACTCTTAGTCCGCCAGTTAGAGCACACGGACTAGGAGTCCGTTCTACTACTTTCAAGCATGGAGCCACAATACAAGCTCACCGATTACTCTCACAAATTTTCCTACCGCGTTCGTTCACACGAATGCGATAGGCAGGGCATCGTTCACAATGCGCGCTATCTTGAAATGCTCGAGATCGCCCGTATTGAATTTTGCCGTGATGTATTAAAAATACCGATGGATTCGGGGACGTTTGCGACGCATCACAAATTCGTCTTCGTCCGCAATGCAATGAATTATTTTTCTCCGGCGAAGTTCGACGATGATCTTGTGATCTATACCAGAATATCTAAGGTTGGCACAAGTAGTATCTCCATCGAGCAAATAATAGATTATGCAAATACACCGAAACGAATACTCGAAGCCGAAGCAGTGATGGTTTTGCTCGATGAGCAAACCAATGAACCGAAGCCGATCGGCAAAGAAATTCGCGACCTTATACCCGAATAGTGACCGGAAAGATATTGCCCATACTTGCTAAGATACTGCTTGCTCTTGCAGCAGTAGTGCTCGTTACGATCACCTTCTTTTATCCGATTACCGGACAAGATGCCCATGTTCACTTAAACTGGCTCTCGCAATTTCCATCTCTCTTTTCCGATGGTACGCTCTATCCGCGTTGGATGCCCGATTCCTTTTCTGGCTTTGGCTCACCGGCATTTTATTTTTATCCACCGCTTGTTTATTGGTCGGCTGGCCTGGTATCGCTGACTGGGATAACCGAGCCGGTCGCCCTTTATAGAATCGTCAGCCTGTTATTTCTCTTACTCTCTGCGCTGACAGCGTACTGGTATCTTAAGCGAATCTCTTTCTCTGATACAGCATCGGTATTTGGTGCGATTGCCTACGCTGTCTTTCCATACCGGTTCACAGACATCTATTTACGCAATGCATTATCGGAGCATGCCGCTTTCGTTTTTATTCCGATTATTCTTATTTCGCTTTACGAATTACATCAATGTAATTCAAGCAGGCTGCGAATAATTATTATTTCAGCGATCGGATGGGGAGGGTTGCTTCTGACTAATGTGCCGGTCTCGGCGATCATGATCTATACTACGATCGCTTACGGAGTTATTTATAAACTGTACCAAAAGCAATACCAACCGAAGCTCATTGCCTTTGTACTAGGCTCGATGCTTGGAGTGGTAATTGCCGCGACATTTCTATTTCCGGCACAGGATCTAGCGGAAGCTTTATCGACAAAGAATCTTTGGAATTTGCAGAGCGGCGATCATCCATTGACAGGATATGCCGTTATCGATATGCTTCATGATCTCGGAGTAAAAACATTCTATCTTTCGCTCATAGTAACCTTAGTGCTTGGCATTTGGATCTATTTCTATATTCAAAAAAGCAAGGCGACTATTTGGTTACGGTATCTCCTCATTTTTGTCGTCTCTCTTCAAATACCATATCTGATTTTTCCGATCGTTAACTTCTTGCCGGTGCTAAGTTATGTCCAGTTCAGTTGGCGGTGGGATATTTGGTTTGTCGTAGCAGGTGCAATACTTGCTGCAGGGACCATTAGCGACAACAAGATTTCTAAGGCACGGTACCTATGCATCATGGTTTTTTCTGTATGCACCATTGCATTGGCAGGGATTTATTATAAAAGCCAAAAGGCAGTAAAGCCCTATCACGAAGCCGCTATTGCACAGGAAGCTCCGGAGTATCTTCCTGCTTCGGCGACAATGCCGTATGATGTCAATATTGCTTTTTTAGAAAAGCATCGACGCGATCCGCAAATTCAGGTCATTAGCGGGAGTGTCGGGATACGAAACAGAGAGCAGGAGGACTGCGCTACAACGTTTGAAGCTTCGGTTAATACTACCGAAGCTCAATTACTCTTTAAGCGATTATATTTTCCTGCCTGGCATTTACGCGACGATAGGGGAGTGGAGTATCCCATCCATTCTGATTCTGCAGGAAGAATTGTTGCGACGATCCTCCAGGGCAGACGCGGTTACAGACTTGCCATTGTCAGAACAAATGAAGAACAGATCGGCGGCTGGCTTTCTGGTGCAGGACTGTTAACTCTTCTAGGTCTTGGCATAACTACAATGATTTTGCGAAAGCGAGCAGCTTCGCAACAGTAGCACTCGATGGAGCTTCGGCATAATAGCGAAGCAACGGTTCTGTACCCGAAGTACGAATCATCAACCAGCTTCCATCGGCAAGGAGATATTTGAATCCGTCATCAGTGATGGTCTTGGTAACCTTCTTCCCAGCGATTGTAGAGAATCCCGCTTTTGCTTTCTTTAAGACTTGTGTTTTGCGCGCATCGGTAGTATGGAAATCGAAGCGGTCGTAAGAATGTTTGCCAAATTCTTTTTCAAGGCCTGCTACTAATTGACCAAGTGACTTCTTGTAGTAAGCACAGATCTCTGCAAGAAGTAGTCCATTAAATAATCCATCACGTTCAGGAATATGGATTGATGGAATACCAATTCCACCCGATTCTTCGCCACCGATAAGTACACCACCGCGAAGCATATACTCTGTTATATATTTGAATCCGACCGGAGTACGGAATACTTTCAACCCGTATTCATCGCACATCTTATCGATCATCGAAGTCACCGAAAGACTGATGACCACATCGCCTTTCTTCTTCTTGACTTCGACAAGATATTTCAATAGCAGGCACAAGATCATCTGCGAGCTAAAGAACTTTCCATTCTCGTCGATGGCACCAATACGATCGGCGTCACCATCGGTGACGAGCCCGAGATCATATTTCCCTTCGACAACAAACGATGAAAACTCTTTAGTATTCTGTGGCAATGGCTCCGGCGGTGTACCCCCGAAACCCGGATTCCAGACATCATGCAATATCGCAACCGACGGCATCAATTGCTCCAGTGTCTCGATGCCAGCGCCATACATCGGATCGTAAGCAAGCTTTAGTTTAGCTTTCGAAAGCAGCTTGACATTAACAAGCTTTTTCAGCTTGCTTATATAAAGCTTCTTTGCATCGAGGTAAACGATCTTCTGCTTTTCTAGTGAATCCTCAAGAGGAAGCAGCGACTCTATCAGAGCTTTCATCTTCGATTCAGGCACGTTTGCACAATGCTTCTCGATCTTTGCGATAGCATCAGGAAGTGCAGCACCGCCGTAACTGCCTTTGATCTTATACCCATTATACTTCGCAGGATTATGCGAAGCCGTTATCATCACACCGGCGGCAAGCTTATGTTCTACAATGGCAAGCGATGTAGCGGGTGTCGCACAAATGCTTGACGAAAGATATGCCTTAATGCCTTCGGAAACAATAACCTGTGCGGCAAGCTCTGCAAATTCGCGCGAGAGAAATCGAGCATCATAGCCGATGAAGATACCGTTCTTGATGTTCGGCAGTGTTTTAAAATATCGAGCGGTTGCAACTGAGACACGCGCAACATTCTCGAAGGTATAGTCGCCGCCGATCACATCGCGCCAACCGTCAGTTCCGAATTTAATGGGCATTGATGCTGAGAATTAAAAATTAAAAATGCAAAATTAAAAATGGCAACAGTACGCTGTCATTGCGAGGAGGTCTTTAGCCCGACGAAGTAATCCCCCAATGTCTTGAAAACCGATTGGGATTGCTTCGTCAGCGCTTCGCGGTTCCTCGCAATGACGTGGTGATTTACTTTTTCTTCTTCGCTCCAAACGAATAATCCACACTCAATGCATCTTTGCCGGCATAGTGTGAAGTGCCCGAAAGCTCTTCTTCGATGCGAAGGAGTTGATTATACTTTGCAATGCGGTCGGTGCGAGATGCCGAGCCGGTCTTGATCTGTCCCGCATTCGTCGCGACAGAAATATCGGCTATCGTCGTATCCTCGGTCTCGCCCGAGCGATGGCTTATAACAGCCGAGTAACCTGCACGTTGCGCCATGGCAATAGTATCGAAGGTTTCGGTGAGTGTCCCGATCTGATTTACTTTGACAAGAATCGAATTCGCAATCCCTTCTGAAATTCCTTTCGATAAAAACTCTACGTTCGTTACAAACAGGTCATCACCGACAAGTTGCACTTTATCGCCGATCGCATCGGTAAGGGCTTTCCAACCTTGCCAATCGTTTTCAGCCATACCGTCTTCGATAGAAGCGATGGGGTATTGACGTACGAGGTCTTCGTAGAGCTTTACCATCTGATCGCGAGTCAGCGTCTTCTTTGTCGATTTATACTGCTCGTATTTTCCGTTACCTCTCCACATTTCGCTCGAAGCAGCATCGAGGCCAAGGAGCATATCATCACCAGGCTTATATCCAGCTTGTGAAATTGCTTCCAAAATAAAATCAAGTGTCTGCTCGATCGACTTCAGATTCGGAGCAAAGCCGCCTTCATCGCCGACATTTGTATTCATGCCGTTCTTTTTCAGAACGGACTTCAGTGCATGGAAGGTCTCCGTGCCCATCCTCAATGCCTCAGCAAAGTTTTTTGCTTTTGCCGGAAGGATCATGAATTCCTGAAAGTCGAGAGTATTATCGGCATGCACACCACCGTTAATGATATTCATCATCGGCATCGGAAGCGTATAAGCATTTGTGCCACCGAGGTAGCGATAGAGTTCTTGACCGACTGATTCCGCCGCTGCTTTTGCAACAGCCATCGAAACACCGAGAATGGCATTCGCACCAAGCTTCGATTTATTCTTCGTGCCATCGAGTTCGATCATCATCTCATCGATCATTCGCTGCTCGGTAGCGATCTCACCACGAAGTGCTTCGGCGATCGTCGAGTTTACATTCTGCACAGCCTTCCGGACGCCCTTGCCCATATAGCGCTTCTTATCGCCATCACGAAGCTCAACCGCTTCATGCTCACCGGTCGAAGCGCCACTCGGAACAGCAGCGCGTCCGAAGGAGCCATCTTCAAGGACGCAATCGACCTCAATGGTCGGGTTGCCGCGGGAATCTAAAATTTCTCTGGAGAATAGATCAAGGATACGAGACATATAATGGCGGTTATGAAAATTATGGGTTGAGATGCATATTACTACAGATAAGATAACAGAAAAACAAGATAAAGCATTTTAGGAACTATAAGCTATT
>DASTAO010000105.1:0-5140 GCA_035712525.1 Kapaibacterium sp. (SeqCode) | reverse complement strand
ATCTTGTAAAGGACTCCTCATTAATACCGGAAGTGATAAGCTTCCAGCTTTTACCGTAATCAACTGTCTTAAATAAATAAGGATGCAAATCAGCCCATTTGTAGCGGTGAGCTGCAACATAACAAGTACCAGCATCATAATGCGATGGCTCTATAATGGAGATGATAGCCCACTGCGGGAGTGAAGGCGGTGTCACATTCTGCCAATGCCCTCCTTCGTCAGTACTTACATGAACAAAGCCGTCGTCGGTGCCTGCCCAAAGGACACCTTGTTTAACGGGAGACGGTGCAAAAGCAAAGACATCAGGATATGTCTCAGCACCGGTGTTATCCTTCGTGATCGGCCCGCCGCTCGAGCATTGCATTTCGCTTTCATTACGGGTTAAGTCAGGACTGATAACATCCCAACTTTGTCCATTATTCGTTGACTTATGAACGAGCTGTGAAGTTACATAGATCGTCTTTGGATCGAAGGGACTAAAGGCGATTGGATACGTCCACTGAAACCGAAATTTTCGAACGCAGGCGCCTTCACCGAGACAAGATTCAGGATACGGAGATATGATCTGATACTGGTCGTTTGATTTCGTGTACTTGCTTAGCAAGCCATCGTATTCACCACCATAAGTAACATCCGGATTGTTTGGATCCGGGACGATATAGCCCGCTTCACCACCGGCAACACCACACCAATCGTGAATTCCAATATCACCACCGGTAGTACGACTCGCGATCTTTATCGATCCCCAATCCTGCTGCGCGCCATAAACATTATAAGGAAAATCGTTATCGAGATTTACATGATAGAATTGCGAAGTAGGCAATACAAGTTTTGACCAGGTTTTGCAGCCATTAAAGGTTACTGCTGCTCCACCATCGCAACCGATAATAGCATTATCTGGATTATCCGGATTGATCCAGAAATCATGATTGTCTCCATGTTCCTGGCCTACCTTCGAAAACGATCTCCCGCCATCAGTCGATTTCCAAAATTCTACATTCAATACATAGACTATGTCCTGATCTTTGGGATCGGCAAACAACTCGCTAAAATACCATGGACGCTGTGTAAGATTATTATTAGTATCAAGTTGCTGCCATTTCTTTCCTCCATCATCAGAGCGGAACACTCCGCCATGCTCATTTTCGATCATTGCGTAAAGTCTATCGGGATTCGAAGGACAGATCGATAAGCATATCTTACCCAATAAGCCTTTTGGCATCCCAGGATTATGCGACAAGGAATTCCAGGTAGTACCACCATCGGTCGATTTAAACAGTTCGCTGCTCTCACCTCCACTGGTCAATGACCAGGCAGTACGATTAGCAGTCCATAGTGATGCATAAAGATTACTCGGATTCGCCGGGTCTATCTTAATATCGATCGAACCGGTACTATCATTTCTATATAGAACCTGTTGCCATGACGTACCGCCATCGGTCGTGCGATAGACTCCGCGCTCTTTGTTTTTTCCAAAGACCTGCCCAAGCACTGCGGCATAAGCAATGTTTGGATTTGTCGGATGAACAACTATACGTCCGATCGAAAAAGATTTTTCAAGTCCGATATATTTCCAGCTTTTACCGGCATCGGTTGTTTTATACATTCCATCCCCGAGAGCAACCGTATTACGAATTGCCGCTTCTCCCATACCTACATAGATAATATTCGGATCGCTGGGAGCGACGGCTAAGGCGCCGACAGAACTGGTATGAAAGGTCGAATCGGAAATCGGAAACCAGGTATTACCTCCATCGTCGGTCTTCCAAACACCGCCGCCCGTCGCGCCCATATAATATAGATTTGACTTCCCTTTTACTCCGGAAACGGTAAGGCATCTGCCGCCGCGAAACGGCCCGATCGACCGCCACTTCAATCCCGCATATAGCGCATGAGAGTATCGCTCAGCAGGTGTTCCTGCCGAAGCCGACTCTACCACTGATACTGATAGGAGCAAAATAACCGCGCAAGAGAATAGAATAGATTTCATGATGTATACGCGAAAACTGATAGCGCTACAAATATAAGAGGTAGAAGGTGGCGAGGTGATGGAATGCGGTTTAGTTTTTAGATTCTATTTCCTCAAAATCGGCATCAAGTATCTGCTGGCGGGCATTCCCCTCAATTTCGCTGGGGTGCCGGGTAGCTGATTTATTATAGAGCGTTTCGCTAACCTTCGGGTCATTATAAACCTTCCGCTTATTCCGATATCCTTCCATAAATGGCTCGATCAACCGCCGGTAGACGATCAGATAAGCAAAGAACAGGACTACTAATTCAACAACTAAACGCAAAGCTTGAAATTGATTTATCTGTAGGAGAACCGCGACAATAAAGAGGTCATTCCAGTAATGATCACTCGTGAGTAAAGAATGAATCAGTCGAGATCATATATTCGACCGGCGGGTACGGAACGCGTGTGATGGTCTCAACCAACTGCTCGAAATGATCCGGGCGTCCAAGAAAATCAAAATGATCGCAACTAGCAACAATCAACCGGGTATCGCGATAATGAAAGAAAAAGTCATTGTAGGCAGCAACGATCTCTTCGAGATACTCACTGCTTATTGTCTGTTCAAAACTCCGGCTCCGTTTTTTTATATTCTGCTGCAATAAACTGACGCTGCCTTGCAGGTAGATCACTACATCCGGTGTTGGCAACGATCGTTGTAACGCTACCTGTACTTCGTCATACAATTTTAATTCATCCCTATTCAGGTTGACCTCGGCAAAGATCTTATCTTTTGCGAACAAGTAATCGCTCACTACGCTTTGGTAGAACAGATCGGTATGCACCATTTCCTGATGCTGCCGATACCGTGATAGAAGAAAAAATAATTGAGTTTGGAAGGCAGAACCGCGGCGATCACTATAAAAGCGTTCGAGAAACGGATTCTCGGCATATTGTTCGAGAATGAGATTAGCATGAAAACGATCGGCAAGCATTTCCGCAAGTGTCGTCTTGCCAACTCCGATCGGGCCTTCGACGGCAAGGTAGCGTATGTCGGGCATGGGGGCTGTTACTGTCGTCTTCTCTATAAATTAATTCGAGTCTTACGAATATACGTGAATGGAAGATTCATCGATCGGTAAATCGGCAAGCAAGTCGCTAACCGGTTTATGCAAGATCGGATGAATAACGGATGGTGCAATCTCGGCAAGCGGGATTAACACGAATGCTCGGTTGTGCAATTGTGGGTGTGGAACTGTTAGTCCTTCACTCTCAATGATAGCATCGCCAAATAGGAGTAAGTCCAGGTCGATCTCCCGTTCATGCCAGCGTTCGCGATGTTGCCGGCCAAGTTGTCCTTCAAGCTCTTTTAGTGATCTATGGAGCACCTCGACAGATAACTCTGTTTCGATCGCCATAACCGTATTAAGAAAATCAGCCTGATCGAAATATCCGACAGGCGTTGTTTCGTAGATCGAGCTGAGAGCAACGGCAGTACCAAGCTTTTTTAAAGTATCTATTGCCTCCTGCATCCGCTTAGCTCGTGGCTCGATGTTTGTACCAAGGCCGATGTAAGCAACTGGCATCACCGACTTATTATGAATGAAACACCGGCGCTTTCGATATCTCCTTCAGTCGGAGGCTTAAGCTTCTTAAGATCGATGGCAACCGATTCGATTCTGCTATCTCGCTTTAATATCGCTATACAAATATCATAAGAGAATGCTTCAATGGTCACATACTGCTTCGCTGCAGAAACCCGATACACTATATCGACGATCGAAGTATAATCGACGGTATCCTCAAGCAGGTCGCTTTCGCAAGCAGCCGGCATTTCAATTTCGACGGAAAGATCGATCTCGAAATTATTTCCATGAGCCCGCTCGTCTTCGTAAGCACCGTGATGAGCAAAGAGCTTGATACTATGTAGTGTGATTACCATATTTTTTCATCCAGGTTATTTGCCGCTTAGCATACTGCCGAGTTTGATTAATAATCTCTTCCCTTGCAATAGATAATTTTTTCTGGCCTCGAATCACCTTAGCAAGCAGCTGGTACCCTATCGACTTCATCGCCGGCACATCATCATTGACTCCCGTTTCTAAGAGTCTTTGCACTTCCTCAAGCCAACCCGCCGTTAACATTGCATCGACTCGATGAACTATTCTGGTGCGAAGTTCTTCACGCTCCGGCAATAGTACTATGAACTCCGGCAGATGTTCGAACGGATCGGGTTTCTGCTGCCTCGCTTCACCTAAGGAAGTACCGGTTGACAGATAGAATTCCCAAGCTCGTTGCAATCGTCTCGGATTTCGCTCGCGGGCTATTTGCTCATATAAAACCGGATCAAGCGGTTTAAGCTCGTTGAGCATTGCTTCAAATCCATTTTGTGCCAATTGCCGATCATATTCCGCTCTTGCTTTAAGCCGTTGTTCTTCATCAACATCGGTGGTTGCAAGTCCGTAAAATAAAGCATCGATGTAAAGCCCCGTGCCTCCGACAACTATTGGGATACTTCCCCGAGCAATGATATCTTGAATTACAGCACGGGCAGCAAGGGAATAATCAGCGGCACTGTATGATTGCGAAGGCTCAAGGGTATCGATCAAATGATGGTGTAGTTCCGTACGTTCTGCCATCGAAGGCTTTGCTGTACCAATATCGAAGCCTTTATAGACTAGCGAGGCATCGGCGTTCACGATCTCAATATGCGTATCAGCTCTTGCCTTTTGAAGTGCCAATGCCGTTTTACCACTTGCTGTCGGTCCCGTTATGACTTGGATCTTCAATTCAATCGCAATTCAAAATTACTCTTTCCATCCTTCTTTTCCAATAAGGGGCACAAACTTAAACTCGGGTAATTCTTTCACATCAAGCTTGCCACCATTCGAAGTTATCAGATACATTCGTTGCATTGCTAACGAACCTACCGGCACGATCAGGCGTCCCCCATTCGGATTAAGCTGATTAACCAAAGTCTCAGGCACATCAGGCGCACCTGCCGTTACGATGATCGCATCGAACGGAGCATACTCATCCCAGCCACGAGAACCATCGCCGGCGCGGGAGATAATATCATTATATCCAAACCGATCGAATCGTTTTCTTGCATCCTTCAAAAGATCCTGGTGCCGTTCGATAGTAAATACTCTGCAACCTAATGCCCTGAGGACTGCAGCTTGATATCCG
>DASTAO010000104.1:0-2442 GCA_035712525.1 Kapaibacterium sp. (SeqCode) | reverse complement strand
CTGCTTTTACCATATTTTCCATTCCGGTTAAAAGCGCATCAGCATTATAAGATATACTATCAATTCCACACTCGATCAGGAACTTGGCAAACTCAGGATAATCACTTGGAGCCTGCCCGCAAAGTCCGATTTTTCTTCCTTGTCCTTTAGCGGTGGAAATAACTGATGCGATGAGATCTTTTACTGCAGGATTATTCTCGTCGAATAATTCACTGATGATCGAAGAATCACGATCGAGACCAAGTGTTAATTGAGTCAGATCGTTTGATCCGATTGAAAACCCATCGAAAATCTGAGCAAATTCTTTGGCGAGAATTACATTGCTTGGAATTTCAGCCATCACATAAATCTCAAGCCCATCTTTTCCTTGATATAACCCATACTCATTCATCAACGCTATGACTTTTTTCCCTTCGTCAACCGTTCTGCAAAAAGGTATCATTAATTTAATATTCGTCAGCCCCATCTCTTCGCGGACTTTTTTCATTGCCAAACATTCGAGTCGAAAACCTTCCCGGTATCGATCGTTGTAATACCGTGAAGCTCCACGAAATCCCAGCATCGGGTTTTCTTCCTTCGGTTCAAAGGCATTACCGCCAATTAGATTGGCATATTCATTTGTCTTGAAATCGCTCATGCGAACGATCACATCTTTAGGGTAGAAAGCGGCTCCGATCGTTGCAACGGCTTCTGCTAATGTATCAATAAAGTACTGTTCTTTATTATCGTAGTTCGCGGTCAGAGCGGCAATCTCAGCTTTTGCTTTTTCGTCGGTTAATTCGTTAAACTTCACGAGTGCCATCGGATGAATACGAATAGCGGTGTTAATAATAAATTCCAGCCGCATCAGACCGATACCGTCATTAGGATAAAACGAAAGGTCAAACGCTTTGTCAGGATCGCCGAGGATGAGCATAGCTTTTGTTTTTGGTTTTTCGATAGCTTTTAAATCGATGCTATGTTCTTTCCAATCTACCTTACCCTTATAGATATACCCCACTGCTCCTTCGCTACAAGACACTGTGATCAGATCGCCGCTCTGAACCGACGTTGTAGCATTGCCGGTACCGACAACAGCAACTGCCCCAACCTCCCGGGCAACTATGGCAGCATGACTTGTTCGCCCTCCTTTATCAGTGACGATCGCTGCTGCTTTTTTTAGAATGGGATCCCAATCCGGGTTAGTACTGGTAGTTACTAAAATTTCTCCGGGTTGTAGCTTGTTGGCATTAACCGAAGAGAGAATTACTCTGGCGATACCCGATGCTATCCGTGATCCGACAGCACTGCCTTTGGCAAGTACCTCTCCGCGGTTAGTTAATTCATATTCTGTTCGCTGATAGGGGTTCTTAGCCGAATGAACTGTTTCCGGACGAGCTTGGACAATGAACAATGTTTCTGTTATCCCATCCTTCGCCCATTCGATATCCATTGGGGCTTTATAGTGATCTTCAATTATGAGAGCCCAGCGAGCAATCTGCTCTATCTCTGAATCTGAAATAGCCCATCTTATTCGCTTTTCATCTGGCGTATCGATATTTACTGTCGTTTTACCTGTTTTACTTTCTTCGTAAATTAATGTCTTAGCCTTTGAGCCAAGTTTTTTTGAAATGATCGCTTGCTTAGTTGCTTTAAGTGTTGACTTAAAGACGATATACTCATCTGGGTTTACTGTTCCTTGAACAATATTTTCGCCTAGTCCAAATGTTGCAGAAATGGCGACTACATTTCGAAATCCCGATTGGGGGTCAAGTGTGAATGCAATCCCCGAACTTGCGAGATCGGAGCGTACCATAATTTGAACACCTGCAGAAAGTGCAACCTTCAAATGTTCAAAGCTATTGTCGATTCTGTATTTGATCGCCCTGGCCTCAAATAGTGATGCATAACATTGTTGCACTGCCCAAAGAACATCATCCTCGCCGTGGCGATTGAGATACGACTCGTGTTGACCCGCAAAACTAGCATTAGGGAGATCTTCCGCTGTTGCACTACTTCGGACCGCAACATCAACTTCGCGAACATATTGATCACATAGTTCTTTATAAGCTAAAGCAAAGCTTCTGCGCAGTTCATCGGGCATTTTTGCATTGAGTATGAGACGTTGGGCTCGCTCAGCTATTGAATCAAGATTAGCAAATAATTTTGTATCTAGTTCACTAAGACAATCAGTGAGCGCTCCTTCAAGATTATTCTTTTTTAAGAATAATCTATAGGCGTTTGCTGTTGTCGCAAAACCATCCGGAATATGAATCCCAAACTGCGTTAAGGTTGAGATCATCTCTCCAAGCGAAGCATTTTTTCCCCCGACAACCGAAAGGTCGCCAAGTGTTATCTTTTGGAAAGGGATAGTATATGTTTCGCTTGCCATGGTTTATTGTTTATTAAGTGTATAGTGTACTTATGATCATACCGGATGGTTTTGCAAGTTTGTTCTTAATA
>DASTAO010000103.1:0-16145 GCA_035712525.1 Kapaibacterium sp. (SeqCode) | reverse complement strand
GTAGTCTTTGAGGATACCACCACATTCTGCGTCGAGGACACCGCCGAGTGTCATGGTACGATGATTGAGCCGGTCATCTTCGGTGATGGTAAAAAGGGTACCGCAAGCTCCGGCTTTCGGATCGTAGGCTCCGAAGACAACCCGTTCGACTCTTGAATTGACGATAGCTCCGGCACACATCGGGCAGGGTTCGAGGGTCACATAGAGCGTACAACCGGTGAGAAATTTATTTTCAACTGTTGTACAAGCCGCAGTGATGGCGATCATCTCGGCATGAGCCGTCGGGTCGAGAAGCTGTTCGGTTTGATTATGGCCTTTGCCGACGATACGATTATCTTTAACGATAATGCAGCCGATCGGGACTTCATCGGCTTCGAAAGCCTTTTCAGCCTCATGGAATGCAAAGCGCATCCAGTATTCGTGGGGTTGAGCGAAAGCGTTTTCCATGGAAATTGCAACTGTTGCGAAGGGTAGTGGGCCCTGTAGGACTTGAACCTACGACCAATCGATTATGAGTCGACTGCTCTGACCAACTGAGCTAAGGGCCCTACGAGATACGAAATTCGTATTTCGAGCGGGTAGAACACCCTGATTGCGGAGAAGGTTTTTTCGGGGGACAGTAATGTCATTCCGACCGAAGGGAGGAATCTGTGATGGGGCAACCCTTTACTGGCAATAGACTTATTAGAATGTCGTATGTTACAGATTCCTCACATCGCTACGCTCCGTTCGGAATGACAGTTTTAGGATATTTAACTCATTAAAGAAGCTAAAAAAATTATTCCTGTTTTTCAATTGTTTAGTATAATCTTATACCACAACGATAGTACCAAGTAATGATCATTTCCCGTTCTGACCGCTTTGTAAATCGCCATATCGGCCCTGATAACTCTGAGATCGAGCAGATGCTCGAAACCATTGGAGCCGATTCACTTAGCGAACTTATTGCAGAGACGGTCCCGTCTACTATTAGATTAGCAAAACCACTTAGCGGACTCGATGCTCGAACCGAAGTTGAATTCCTCGACGATATTAAGAAGATCGGCGCTAAGAATAAGATCTATAAGTCCTATATTGGAATGGGGTATTACGATACGATCACCCCGCCGGTGATCCTTCGTAATGTGATGGAAAATCCCGGTTGGTATACGCAGTATACTCCGTATCAGGCAGAGATCGCTCAGGGACGACTCGAATCATTGCTGAATTTCCAGACAATGGTTATGGATCTGACGGCGATGGAGATCGCCAATGCATCATTACTTGATGAAGCTACTGCTGCTGCCGAAGCAATGCATTTGATGTATGCTGTCCGTAATCAGGAGCTTATCAAACGTGATGCTAATACGATATTTGTATCCGACACGATCTTTCCGCAGACGTTAGATGTCATTATCACCAGAGCTGAGCCGCTTGGAATCAGAGTATTGACCGGCGATCCATCGACTCTGCAATGGGACGATGATATTTTTGGGGCGATCATTCAATATCCTGATGGCAATGGAGCTGTAAGCGATCCATCTAACTTTATCGCAATGTGCCATGAGCATCATGCCCATGTTGCAGTTGCAAGTGATCTCTTAAGTTTAGTATTACTCACTCCACCGGGAGAGCTTGGTGCTGATATCGTATTCGGTTCGGCGCAGCGCTTCGGGGTACCACTCGGATATGGCGGGCCACATGCTGCATTCTTTGCAACGAAGGATGCCTTCAAGCGTCAGTTGCCTGGAAGAATTATCGGACTCTCGATCGATTCTTATGGCAAGCCTGCATTACGGATGGCATTGCAAACGAGAGAGCAGCATATCAAGCGCGATAAGGCTACGAGTAACATCTGTACTGCTCAAGCATTGCTTGCTAATATGGCAGCAATGTATGGTATTTATCATGGTCCGAAAGGTCTGAAGGTTATCGCCGAGCGAGTCCATGGTTTAGCAGTAGTCTTATCGAACGGTCTTACCAAATTAGGCTATACGGTAGCGAATGCGGGATATTTCGATACGGTCAAAGTAATTCTCGATGCCGATAAGCTGAAGCAGATCAAGATCGAAACTGAAAAGTCCGGAATAAATCTTCGGTATTTCAACGATGGCGTTGGCATCTCGATCGATGAGACGACGATCGTATCGGATATTGAAGCATTACTCGGACTCTTTAAGAATATCAAAGGGACGAACGGAGTTAAGATCGAGATCGATGAACTCGTTGCAATGGGGACTGCTGCGATACCGTCATCGGTAATTCGCAAGACTCCGTTCATGACTCATCCGATCTTCAATTCGCATCATTCTGAGACGGAGATGCTTCGCTATATGAAGTATCTCGAGAATCGCGATCTATCCCTGACTCATTCAATGATCGCACTCGGTTCTTGCACCATGAAGCTCAATGCAACGAGCGAGATGATTCCGGTGACAATGCCGGAGTTCGGCAAGATCCACCCCTTTGCACCACTCGATCAGACTAAGGGCTATCAGGAAATGTTTACGGCGCTTGAGAAAGCGTTGTGCGATATTACCGGATTCGATGCTGTCTCATTGCAGCCGAATGCCGGATCGCAAGGTGAGTATGCCGGACTACTCGTTATTCGTGAGTACCTCAAGGCTCAGGGCCAAGGACATCGTGATGTTGTTGTTATTCCAGCTTCGGCACATGGTACTAATCCTGCCAGCGCAGTGATGGCTGGTATGAAAGTAGTTGTTACGAAGACCGATGAGAATGGCAATATTGATTTTCACGATCTGAAATCGAAAGTCGAACATCATAAGAGTGATCTCGCAGCATTGATGGTAACTTATCCTTCAACACATGGTGTGTTCGAGGAGCAGATCATTGATATTTGCGATTTGATCCATTCACATGGTGGCCAAGTCTATATGGATGGTGCCAACATGAACGCTCAGGTTGGGCTTACGAGCCCGAAGACGATCGGCGCTGATGTCTGTCATTTGAATCTCCATAAAACATTCTGCATCCCGCACGGTGGTGGTGGTCCGGGCATGGGGCCGATTGGTGTTGCAAAACATCTTGCACCATATCTTTCAGGCCACGCTGTTGTTCCAATCGGTGGCGAGCATAGCACTCATGCTGTTTCGGCAGCTCCGTGGGGCAGCTCGAGCATTCTTCTTATATCATGGGCATATATTGCGATGATGGGGTATGATGGGCTTACTCATGCAACTGAGATCGCGATCTTAAATGCGAACTACATTAAGTCGCGTCTTGAAAAGCATTTCCCAATTCTTTATCAGGGCAAGCACGGTCGGGTTGCTCATGAAATGATCGTCGATATGCGTGGCTTTAAGCAATCGGCCGGTATTGAAGTTGAAGATATTGCAAAGCGACTTATCGATTATGGATTCCACGCACCAACCGTATCCTTCCCGGTAGCCGGAACATTGATGGTCGAGCCGACGGAGAGCGAATCGCTTCATGAACTCGATCGCTTCTGCGACGCATTGATCGCTATTAAGAAAGAGATCGAAGAAGTTGCTGATGGTAGTGCTGATAAGACTGATAATGTCCTGAAGAATTCTCCCCACACCATTGAATCGGTTGTTGCCGATAACTGGAATCATGCCTATGGCCGTGAGAAAGCTGCCTATCCGGCACCATGGCTGCGCCAGTCGAAATTCTGGGCACCCGTCGGACGAGTAAGCGGTGCATATGGCGATAGAAATTTAGTCTGCGCCTGTCCACCAATTGAAGAATACGAAGAAGTAGCGAATTGAGAAATAAGAATTGAGAATTGAAAATTGAGAATGTAGAATTATCACGAGTGACAAGCAATGGCTTGGGGGATTCGAGTCCCATCAGGGTATTGCTGCCACCTGATAAATCTATATTCCATCGCATTCTTTTTTTAGCTGCTCTAAGTAATAAGACTGTTCGAATACCCATCGGTGATATCATTGCCGGCGATGTGCGATCTACTATTAATGCTTTGAAAGCATTAGGAGTATCGATCCAAGAAAATCCTACTGAGCTGATTATTAAAGGAGCAGGCCGAGGAGGTTTTCGTAAGCCGGGCAAGCCGATAGATTGCGGTAATTCCGGCACTACAGCTCGCTTATTAATGGGCATCCTATCTGGCCAATCATTCGACTCAACATTAATCGGTGACGAGTCGCTTTCAAAGCGGCCGATGAAACGATTGGCCTCCCTACTTGAGAGATCATTTAGAGCCGCTATTTCAACTTCTGAGAATGGTACACTGCCGGTTCACATAAACGGTAAGAGACTTCATTCCGGAAATATTGATCTTCCAATTGCATCAGCGCAAGTGAAAACGGCTGCCTTGCTTGCAGCATATTGCGCCGATATTCAAACTGCTGTCACCGAGCCATACCCAAGTCGCGATCATACTGAAATATTATTGCAGGCCTTTGGGATTGATCTTAAGATCGAAAGTAATTCTATCTTTTTGCGAACCGGCCGCGAGCTTCATCTTCCAACAGAGTTTCAAATCCCCGATGATGTTTCAGCGGCAGCATTCTTTGTTGCGGCCGGAGTGATTGGAAAAGTTGATGTTAGAATTCCGAATGCAAGCCTTAATCCATCTCGAACGGCATATTTGGATATACTAAATGATAGCGGTGTGCCAATATGGTTTGAAGAGGTAGCAAGTAAAAATGGCGAGCGAGTCGGCACCATTGTTGTAAACGGTAGCAGTATTCGATCAATCAAGCCCTTTCAGCTATCCGGGTCTATTATTCCGAATGTTCAGGATGAAATTCCTGCACTCGCAGTGATAGCATTATTTGCTGACGGTTTTAGTAACATTAGCGGAGCTTCTGAGCTTCGGAAAAAAGAGAGTGATCGTCTCGAAGCGCTCGCAGAGAATATCAGAAGTGCGGGCGGTACAATCGAGGAATCAGAAGATGGGCTACTCATTACCGGGAGCAAAGAATTTAAGCCTTCACCTACTATTGTCACCCATCATAACGACCACCGTATCGCTATGGCTATGAGTATCTTAGGGCTTACGGGGTCGGCGGTAACCATTCCCGATGCTTCGGTTGTTTCCATATCCTTCCCGTCGTTCTTTTCTGAGCTACAGAAATTTCCGCGGGCAAATACGATCATACTACAATGAGCCAGATCAAATCGGCGCTGCTCGGGCGCGAACTCTCACATAGTATTTCCAGCCAGTTGCACCAGGAACTGTTTCCGATCATTTCCGCTAAATACTCCAACAATATCGGCGGAATCGATTATTCACTCGTCGAATGTCCGAGCGAAAACGATTTTAAGCAGTGGATAGCGGCAGCACGTCCAAATAAATATTTCGGAGTAAATATCACCTATCCCTATAAAAATGTGGCGTATGAAGTTGCCGATCGGCGCGTCGGAGCATCAGGGATTATTAAGTCTGCAAATGTTATTCGATATTCAAACCCAATCATCGAAGCAACGAGTACTGACGGACAAGGATTTCTCAATGCCTTACTCAGAGAGTATCCTACGTTCGATCTTGAGCCATACCATTTAGTTGTCCTTGGTGCCGGTGCTGCGGCAAAGGCCGTTGTCTATGCGCTTTGCACAAAATGGATGCCCCTTTCCCTGACGATCGTTAATCGTTCGATACCGCAGGCACAGGAACTTGCAGAATTCTGCTTGGCTGAATCGCCGGGGCCTTCGGTGAAGATCTTAAGTATCAATGATTTTGCATTATCATTCGATGAGCCTCGTAGAAGGTTAGTCATTCAGGCGACACCGGTCGGACAAAGTAACCATAGTGGAAACATTGCCGCCGGCTTTAGCTTCAGCGATAGTGATATGGCCATCGATCTTGTCTATCATCCTGCGAAGACATCATTCCTACAATCAGCGCAATCTGCCGGAGCAAAGACACTCGGCGGACTTGGTATGCTAATTGAGCAAGCGGCACTTTCGCAGGTATTTTGGTTTACGGGATTATCGCCGATCATCTCGCCGCTGAGCGATGACGAATTCAAGACCGTCTATTCATCGGTTGTTCCGTTAGTACAGTAATGCCGATCCGAATTCTTACAGCAGGAGAATCGCACGGAAAAGAACTCATCGGTATCATCGATGGAATTCCTGCTGGGTTGCCTCTTATTGCTTCGCGTGATATCGATCCGATTCTTGCCGAGCGACAGAAGGGCTATGGCCGTTCGTATCGGCAAAAGATCGAGTCGGATAAAGCGGAGATCATAAGCGGAGTACGATTCGGAATAACAACCGGTGCGCCCATAGCCATTAGAATAGAAAATAAAGATTGGGCAAATTGGCAAGAAAAGATGTCAGTAACACCTACTGATGTTAAATATGATACAGTCACCATTCCTCGCCCAGGCCATGCTGATCTCGCCGGTGCGATAAAGTATGATCATAAAAACGATCTGCGCAACATTCTCGAACGCGCCAGTGCTAGAGAGACAGCGATGCGGGTTGCATTGGGAGCAGTTTGTTCGAAGTTGTTATCACAGCTTGGAATTACCTCCTTATCGTTTGTGACTTCAATTGGCAAAGTTGTATGCTATAGTGTGCCAAACGATGCTTCAATGATTGCAAATTCAAGCGTTAGAATACCCGATGCCGATCTTACTACACAAGCTGAAGCGCTTATCGACGAAGCTAAGAGAAGCGGGGATACACTTGGTGGAGCGGTGCAAGTACAATTTACAGGATTGCCTGTTGGAGTTGGCAGTCATATCCAATGGGATAGAAAGCTCGATGGCAGAATCGCTCGGGCTGTGATGAGCATTCAGGCAGTCAAGGCGGTTGAGATCGGTGATGGTGTTGCCGTCGCATCCACACCTGGTTCTGTATCTCACGATGAGATAATTCTGGATGATAACCGATTTAGTCGGTCATCTAATCATGCCGGTGGCATTGAAGGTGGCATGAGCAACGGAATGCCTGTAGTTGTTCGGGCTTCAATGAAGCCTATCTCTACATTGATGCAACCGTTGCAATCTATCGATCTTAGCAGTGGCGAACCGGCATCCGCCCATATCGAACGCAGTGATGTCTGTGCGGTGCCGGCACTTTCGATAATCGTTGAGCAGGTTGTTGCGACGGAGATTGCATCAGCCATTATCGATACGTTTGGTGGGGATACAATGAACGAATTAATCGAACGAATTGACAGACGTCGAAAGCAAGCATCTATATTATGACTTGGCGCGGACGGCATATCTATTTAGTAGGATTACCTGGTGCCGGCAAGAGCGCCATTGGTGAAGAACTTGCCCTATTGCTTTCTAAGAACGAATATCATTTTATCGACCTCGATGCAGAGATAGAGGAGCAGACAGGGTATATCATTCCGGAATTGTTTGCTCTTGAAAATGGCGAAGCAACTTTCCGCCGCCTTGAAAGTGAAGTGCTCAGATCGCTTGCCGAAGAAAGCTTTGACCATAAGCCGTTGGTTATTGCGACTGGTGGTGGTACGCCGCTCGACCCACTTAATCGCCAGATCATGCGAGGCAGCGGTGTAGTCGTATGGGTCGATGTTACGATTCGTCAGGCTGTCAAGAATGTATTATCAGGAATTCTAAGTGGTAAGCAGCGGCCATTATTATTTTCAGAATCAATTGAAGAGTTGACCCAAAAGCTGCGAGTATTGCACAACGAACGCTCAGGATATTACGAGCAATCAACGCTTCACTTTGCGCTTCGAAACAGGGGCGAAAGTGAACATACTCCGGCCGAACTTGCAGGTGAATTACTTAAGGCGCTTGAGCAGATGTCGCGTCACATCAGCCTGCGGCCCCGATTCGAGACACTTGTTGCCCGTTCGACTTTCGGTGACTACTCCATCTCAATTGGCAGTGGTAGTGCTGCAAGCGAACTTGTCCGAACAGCCGTTGATCGCGGTGTCCGTCGGATGGTAATTGTGACCGACGATACCGTCTCATCACTTCATAGTAAAAAACTTCAGCAACAGATCGTTAAAGAGACAACCCGGCAGCCATTCTCGATTCATCAGATCACGATCGAAAGCGGCGAACAATCCAAGCGGGCACAGACTTTATTCGAAATTCTCAATGCGTTCGATGAACTTAGCCTTTCGCGAAAGAGTGACCTTGTCGTTACATTCGGTGGCGGCGTTGTGAGCGATCTTGCCGGGTTCGCGGCAAGCATCTTTAAGCGTGGCATTCCAGTCATTCACGTCCCGACTACTTTAATGGCACAAGTCGATGCGGCAATCGGTGGCAAAACCGGAATCGATTTTAACAGCACGAAGAATTTGCTTGGTAGTTTTTATCCGCCGATCAGAGTCATCGTCGATCCGATCTTTCTGAAGACACTCGAAAAGCGCGAGTTGCGCTCCGGGCTTTCGGAAGTATTGAAGTACGGGCTCATTGGGAATGCAGAGTTATGGCAGCAATTATCGAAATCGATTCGCCGCTTGCTGCGGGGACTCGATCCGGGTTATGAGATACTCATTCGTGATTCAGTAAAAGAAAAGCTTCGCTATACTGATGACGACGAGCTCGAACGCAAAAGCGGTAGTCGTGAACTGCTGAATTTTGGACATACATTTGCTCATGGCTTCGAATCGGCAACAGGATTTACTCAACTTCTTCATGGCGAAGCGGTAACGCTTGGCATGCGCGCTGCAGCGTGGCTTTCTATGAAAGAAGGTTTGCTTTCAGAAGAAGAGTGGAGCGAGATCGAAGTAACTCTTGGCAGGTTGCCCGTTCCGTCCATTGAGTGCACTGTAGATAGTGTGATCCTTGCGATGCAGCGTGATAAGAAGAATGCAGCGGGGAAGTTACGGTTAGTGCTTCTCAATAGAATCGGCGAAGCCATCATCAAAGAAGACATTAAACCTGCTCTTGTTAAAGAAGCGATCGAATTTGTACTTTCGGTTATCTGATGAATATCCTTATCCTGCACGGCCCGAACCTGAATCTGCTTGGTGAGCGAGAGCCTGAGGTGTATGGCTATACAACTCTTAGTCAGATAAACGGTAAGTTGTATGACCTGGCGAAAGAGAATGGAGCGGATATTCGTTGCTTCCAGTCCAACCACGAAGGAGTACTGATCGATTGCATCCATGAGTTTCGCAAATGGGCTCATGCCTGCATTATTAACCCCGGAGCGTTCACCCATTATTCGTATGCCCTGCGTGATGCTGTTGCGGCGTTTAATAAACCGACGGTAGAAGTGCATTTATCCGATCTTTCTAAGCGCGAAAGTTTTCGGCAGAATTCGGTGTTAGAGGGGTTGCCGAACGTATCGCGCATTATGGGCAAGGGTGCCGAGGGGTATTATGAGGCATTGGTAGAGTTGTGTAAACAGTAATTCAGGGATCTTGAAGAAATACTTCACATTTATTAAGATCGAGCATACGCTATTTTCATTGCCGATCATTTTTTCCGGAATGGCACTTGGCTACTTTAATCGTAGATTAAATGGCCTTGCTGTTCCTGAGACCTCTGCATTGATCTCTCTCTCACTACTCGTGCTGGCGGCAGCAACTGGTGCTCGTACGGCCGGCTTCGCGCTCAATAGAATAATCGATCGCCATATCGATGCAAAAAATCCTCGCACTGCAACTCGCGATCTTCCTTCCGGAAAGATGAGTCTTAAGCAAGCTTATGGTGTGCTAATTGGTGGCATTATCGTGTATCTTGTCGCCGCCTCGTTTATTAATACACTTTGTTTGCTGCTCTCGCCGATACCTCTCATTGTGTTTGGAATATATCCTTATTTAAAACGGTATACGATCCTTGCGCATTTCGGTGTAGGACTTTCACTCGCACTTGGCCCGCTTGGAGGGTACTTTGCCATCAATCCGCTTCTTGATTGGAGTATCATTCCAGCCGTATGGCTCTTTCTCTTTACCTGGTGCTGGGTTGCGGGATTCGATATCATCTATGCAACATACGATGAGGAGTTTGATAAAAAAGAAGGCCTGTTCTCTTTTCCATCGCGATTCGGAAAAAAGAGGGCATTGAAATATTCCGGCATCATCCATGTCATTGCATTTCTGTTATTAGCTGGTGTTTATTTCGCAGCTTTCTCAGGAAGCATTATCGTTGCGATCTTATTATTAGCATCAGGCTATTTGTTATATCTCGAACAGGCTAAGGCTGAAGATGTTGAATTGGCGTTCTTTAAAATAAATGCTGTGCTTGGCTTTGTTGTGTTCACGCTTGTGATGGTCGGTGTTAATTTGCAATTGCCATGAGTACTTCATCAGATACAAAGCGGATTGCGATCGGTGTGACCGGTTCGAGCGGTTCGATCTATGCTTATGATTTCATCAAGCGTTGCCCTGGTGATAAGTATCTCATCATGAGTAAGTGGGGAAAAGCTGTTGCCAAGACCGAGCTTGAACTGGCCGACCCTGAAAAAGAATTTGCAAGTCATTGTAAGAACAGCTTTGCCGATAGTGACTTAACAGCGCCACTTGCATCCGGTACAAACCACCTCGATGCATTTGTCATCCTTCCGGCATCGACTTCAACGATCGGAAAGATCGCTTCCGGCATTGGCAATACGCTCATTACGAGAACGGCTGCTGTTTGTTTGAAAGAACGATACAAGATGATCATCTGTGTTCGCGAAGCTCCGCTTTCGACCATTACCCTTGAACAACTTGCGATGCTCTCTCGCGAAGGAGTTGTGATCATGCCGGTTTCTCCGCCGCTGTATCATGTGCCGAAAACGGTTGAGGAATATGTTAGCGGCTTTGTCGATAAAGTGCTTCAGCATTGCGGTGTTCATAGCAGCCAGGGCTGGCGCTCTGAAGAATTATAAACGAATTGTAATGGGCAGACAACCGATCCGTAGTCTCCAGGATTTTCTTAAACTCCTTGATCGCGAAGGGGAGTTGCATCGTATTTCAATCCCGGTCGATCCGAATCTTGAAGCAGCCGAGATTGCTGTTCGCGTGATGCGAAACGGCGGCAAGGCATTGCTCTTCGAAAATATCATCGGTTCGAAATACCCAGTTGCGATGAATATCCTTGCGAGCGATAGAAGGGTAGAGCTATCGTTAGGGACAAACCCCGATGAACTTGGCCATAAGCTTATTGGCGCTGCTGAAATGCTTATGCCTCCGAAGCCACAAGGAATATTCCAATCCGTAAGATCACTTGGCAGCAGACTTATTGCTTCGAGAGTTACATCGGTATCCGATCATCGCTCCTCGATCGTACCGAAACTATCCGAACTTCCGATCCTAAAAACATGGCCAGATGATGGTGGCAAATTCATAACGCTGCCGGAAGTCTTTACTTATGATCCGCGAAACGGGAAGCGAAATGTTGGTATGTATCGAATTCATCATTACGATGATGTGACGACGGGCATTCATTGGCAAATTCAGAAAGGCGGTGGCTTTCATTATCATGAAGCGGAGCGAATAAATCGACCGCTTGAAGTGGCGATATTAGTTGGTACTGATCCTGCGATGTTGCTGGCTACCGTTTCTCCCTTACCGGAAAATATCGACGAAGTATTATTTGCCGGGTTTCTTCGCGGTGAAGCAACGCGATTGACAAAAGCGAAGTCGTTGCAGATCGCTGTTCCTGCCGAAGCTGAGTTTATTCTTGAAGGTATTGTGCCGCCAAACGAGCGACGATTGGAAGGGCCGTTTGGAGATCACTTCGGCCATTACTCCCATGCAGGGATGTTTCCAGTCTTTCATTTGAAGGCGATCACGACTCGCCCTGATCCCGTCTTTGCTGCAACGGTCGTCGGTAAACCTCCGATGGAGGATAAATGGCTTGGTGATGCGACGCAGAAGATACTTGGGCCGCTCGCAAAGCTTACGCACCCGGAAGTAAAAGATATTTGGGCATTTTACGAGGCGGGGTTTCATAACCTCATCGGTGTTTCGACGAACCAGCGCTATGCCAAGGAAGCGATGAAGACGGCATTGTCGCTCGTAAGTGATAATCAGCTTTCGCTGACGAAGTGTGGCGTCATTGTCGATGACTCGGTTAATAATCGCGATTTCCGCTCGCTGCTTCGCCAGATAAAAGCAAATTTCGATCCGCATTACGACCTGCTTATCATCCCGAAGGTCGCGATGGATACGCTGGACTTTACGTCCTACACGATGAACCTCGGTTCGAAGATGCTCATCGATGCGACGAGAAAGCCAACGCAATCCGCTTCTGGCGGTAGCTACCCAGTGCGGATACCGAATGAAGCGGTAATGAAGACGGGTACCGAAGTAAAGAATCTTCGCGATGTCGATAGCCGCATCATCGACTACCGGTCGTATGAAGATGCATTACTTGTGGTAAAAGTAAAAGGCGCTTTCTCAGCAACGGAAAATGCTGCCATGCATTTGGAGAATGATCTTCCTGCGCCAAAGGAAACAACCGGCAGTGAAGTGATAAAGAAACTGATCACTGCTGATTTTACAAAACATCTGCCGAATGATACAAAGATCATTGCCGCCGTCAGCGAAGACGTCGATCTCGCGAGCGACATGGAAGTGATCTGGGGTATCTTCACCCGCTTCGATGCCGCAAGGGATGTGTTCTTTACATCCTCAAAGCTCGAGCGATCGGTGGTTATCAATGAAGGCATCGTCGGTATCGATGCAACCTGGAAGCCGGGCTATCCTAATCCTTGTATTATGAGTGAGGAGATTGTTGATAGGGTAGATCGACGATGGAGGGAGTATGGGTTTTAATTATTCGAAATAATTAAGGAGATGCTAGCAAGTTACTTTCCACCCCACTCCCGGAATTGCTTTAGAGCATCTTCATGAGTGATAAACTTTCCCCCTTCAACAACATTTTGGGAGCGCTCGATCTTTTGGCGAACGTAGAGATGATATTCAATGTCGTCCAATGTCGCTTCTTCTGGAAGCTGATCAATTAATTGCTTTGCTTCTTCTTTTATAATGGGTGTATCCATGTTAAGTATTTTCTGTATGTTGAACTAAAGTAAAATCAATCTTATAATTAAATGCCTTGATAGTTGGTACTCCACGCAATGCATATTTTAACGCATTATCAGTGTCTTGAGAAATTATCAATCCTTCGACCTTCTGGCCATCTTTGGCAATATTTTCTTTTACCCACTCAATATAACGAAGAGTCTGTCCAATTACAGCGTCACTTGTTTTTCCTTTTTTTAACTCGATTACAACCAGGTTGTTTGTTAAAGGGTCTTTAGCTAAAAAGTCGATACTCCATTGGCCTGCTGGGAATTGCCGCCCATTGTTATCAGTAGTTGTATACAAAATAAGTTTTCTTCCCCATTTTATAGAATCCCAATTCTTATGCATAAATTCTTCCAAATGGAATTCAAGTGCAAATTCAGCTTGAATATTTATATCATGGATGGAAGGACTTGGATTGAATGATAAATTTAAATTTTGTCCAACGATAAGTTCATAATCATCCTGGCTTATTTGTCTTACACCGCCCTGAAAATAGACCCCCCAGTTTTGCTTATTCTCTATGAAATTTAATGAAGGTATATAATTAGTTATTGGCTTTGCGGGGATCCACCTTTGAATATCTTTTAACTTAACCCCATACTGAGTAGTGAAAAATTCTTCCCCGTGAGATAAATCTCGGGTTTGATCAGAGGTTAGCTCAAATGAATCAGAATCCAATTTTGCTGATCCTGCAAATATCTTATCAGGAGTTCCTACATAAAAAATTACAAAGTCATTTTCGCGTAATAATTTCCTGTTCGGAGTCGATTCCCCTAAACCCCAGAAGGCATCATTCATTCTGGTATCATAAGTGTACATCGGGTTGATAATATTATCACCCGATGTACGCTTAGCTGCTACGAATATCCAATATCCCATAGCCTTCTTAGAAGTTCTTACTTCTTCTCATCATCCACCACCGTGTACTCGGCATTTTCTACATTGCCGTTGGTGCTGGTGGTGTTGCCATCATTCGATGGGGCGCCTTGTGGCGGGGGAGCGGATGTGTTTTGGTACATCTGCGTCGAGGCTTCGCTCCAGACCCGGTTTAGCGCGTCGAGAGCTGTCTTGATCGTTCCAGTATCGGTGCCTTTGAGAGCTGTTTCAAGCGTTGCGATCGCATCGTTGATCTTGCCCTGAGCTTCCGGTGTCATCTTGTCTTTGAGTTCGTCGAGCTGCTTCTTCGATTGGAAGACCATCTGGTCGCCCTGATTCCGCGTATCGACTTCCTCTTTGCGTTTGACGTCCTCAGCTTTATGAGCTTCGGCATCAGACTTCATCTTGCCGATCTCTTCTTTCGAAAGACCGCCCGATGAAGTAATGCGGATCGATTGCTCTTTGCCGCTTGCCTTATCTTTTGCGCTGACATTCAAGATACCATTAGCATCGATATCGAAGGTAACTTCGACCTGTGGTACACCACGCGGAGCCGGCGGAATACCATCGAGATGGAATTTACCGAGCGACTTATTATCGATGGCCATCGGGCGCTCACCTTGGGTGATATGAATTTCCACCGAAGGCTGATTATCCGAGGCAGTTGAGAACGTCTCGGACTTGCGAGTCGGGATCGTGGTATTAGACTGGATCATTGGCGTTGCCACACCACCAAGCGTCTCGATCGAAAGCGTAAGCGGTGTAACATCGAGCAGCAATACATCTTTTACTTCACCGGCAAGAACGCCACCCTGGATAGCTGCACCAACGGCAACGACTTCGTCAGGGTTAACGCCTTTATGCGGCTCTTTACCGAATAGGTTTCGGACGATCTCCTGTACTTTCGGGATACGGGTCGAACCACCGACGAGAATAACTTCATCGATATCGTTCGGCGTAACCTTTGCATTCTGAAGAGCGCGTTTGCAAGGCTCGATCGTCTTTTGTAAAATATCATTTACGAGCGTCTCGAACTTCGCGCGGGTCAGTGTGAGATTCATGTGCTTCGGTCCTTCGGCAGTAGCCGTGACGAACGGAAGATTGATCTCGGTCTGCATTAACTGCGAAAGCTCGATCTTTGCTTTTTCTGCAGCTTCCTTTAAGCGCTGCAATGCCATCGGATCTTTGCGAAGATCGATGCCATCTGACTTTACGAATTCATCAGCAAGAAAATCGACAAGCTTAGCATCGATGTTATCGCCGCCAAGATGGGTATCGCCATCGGTCGATTTAACTTCGAAGACGCCTTCACCAAGTTCGAGGATCGAAATATCGAACGTACCGCCGCCAAAGTCATAAACAGCGACCTTCTCGCTCTTCTGCTTCTTATCGAGGCCATAGGCAAGTGCTGCAGCAGTCGGCTCGTTAATGATACGACGAACGGTAAGGCCGGCGATCTCACCGGCATCTTTTGTTGCCTGACGCTGAGCATCGTTGAAGTATGCCGGGACGGTGATGACCGCCTCAGTGATCTTCGTGCCAAGATAATCTTCGGCAGTCTGCTTCATCTTCTGAAGGATCATTGCCGAGATCTCCTGCGGAGTATATTCTTTACCCTGAATGTCGATGCGAACACCATCACTGCCTCCCACTTTGTAGGGTACGAGTTTCTGCTCTTCATTCACTTCATCGTGACGACGTCCCATGAAGCGCTTTATCGACGAGATGGTATTCGTCGGGTTCGTTACCGCCTGGCGTTTTGCTGCCTGGCCGACGAGACGTTCGCCGCTTTTCGTGAATGCTACGATCGAAGGCGTCGTGCGCGAGCCTTCTGCATTGGCAATAACGACGGGCTGTGTACCTTCCATAACGGCGACACAGGAATTCGTCGTGCCAAGGTCAATTCCAATAATTTTACTCATAGTTGTTAAAAATTCCTTTCAAAAATTAGGATACAGACGCGGTTACTCGCGCCATGATCGATACTAATACTAGTCTTTTATGCTCCATCATATCGCTTCCCCGGTGCTTTAGCAAAGATCGATAAGATCACCATTGCAGCGACGAGAAAGACAATGACTCCGATGATTATATTTACTACCATAGTCGTGAGTTATCCTAGGGGTTAAAATGTCGCGAACAAACAGTTTTCCGTTCGGATGTAGTTCGCTTTTTCTAGTAGTACACTCGGCACTTTCAAGATGGTTTTCTCCCTTAGAACTCAAAGGGCTATATGGGTACCTTTCGAAAAGATACCCATATAACTCATTGGAAGCATTTAATTTAATTGTGCACCACCGATCGGGATCTCCCGCTCTTTCGGTTTTTCCGGTTCGGTCTTCGGACTGGTGACTTCAAGGACGCCATTCACGAACGAGGCGCT
>DASTAO010000102.1:0-3686 GCA_035712525.1 Kapaibacterium sp. (SeqCode) | reverse complement strand
CTCGCGAAACCTTCGAGCCTTTGTTTTTTAAGTAGATAAAGAGGTTGTCGGCATCGAAGTGATCGTCCCACTTCATGACGGCATCGAGCACTTCGAAGCGCTCGGGGGTAATACGGTACTCGCCGTCTTTAAGGAATTTGGTAAAGATCTCGCGTGGCTCGGCTTCGGGTGAAGGAGTCTTTTTAGTTCTCTTCGCAGGTTTCGTTTCGATGGGGTCGTCCGTCATTGTTATTAAGACTGAGTCTAAATACGAAATAAGTTGGGGAGTAGTTCCGAGGAAAGAGGATAGGATAAAGGATAAGGGATGAGGGAGAAAGGATAAACGGACCAGGTTTTCATCCTTCATCCCTCATCCCTTATCCTTTCTCCTTTCCTCTCTCAAACCCAAAAGCTTCATTTCTGTGTTGAAACAATCATTTTGATGATTTCTAAATTTTTTCTCACAAAAGGATTTGGATTCTTGCATTTTATTTCGTATATTTGTATGGGTGCCAAGAGGTGCCTGCGATGAAAACCTCGGTTACCTAGCGGAAGTTTGCCCCCAGCTATGTATCTAAGGGGTAGAACCATAGACGGGCTATGGATCTCTATCCAATCCTAACGGTTAGCCGTGATGTTGCGGCGATGTTCTCCGTGGGTCTGCCATTATGGCAGTTTTATCAACTATTAAAAATTTGCGTATCGCCACAGAAATAAAACGGTTTTTTATTTCAGGCTGTAACAAAAGCCTTCCCCAAGAGTTATTAGTAGGCCCCAGTGGGTATCTTTGTATGAACAGGACGCCAAGTGGGGAAATGTGTTCGAGAGAGTTTTCTCTCATCACCCGAACATTTTTATGCTGTATCGTAATACTCGCCACGGTAATACTGATCAGCCCCCAACGCAGCAATGCGCAGATTCCGAGGCAAATCTCATATCAGGGTTTGTTAGTGTCGCCATCCGGAAATCCGATTTCCGATGGCACTCACAGCATAACCGTCGTTTTTTGGGACGCTCCGACTGGAGGTGCATCCTTGTACTCTGAAACGATTCCGACAACGACGAATAGAGGCATCTTTAACGTCATCATTGGTGGCGGTAATAGCGGCCCAATTCCTACTACCGTAGATTTTTCAAAGCAATACTGGCTTGGTGTCAGTGTCGATGGCGGTGCTGAAATGTCCCCGCGAACGGCGCTCACTTCTGCACCCTATGCGCTGAACGCTGCTGTCGCCGCCGAAGCAAAATCCGTTTCCTCCGATGCGACCGGTATCGTTACCAGCATTAACGAGGTCGACGGGCCGATCCGTATTATCGGCGATTCGACAACTAAAGTAGTGCAGAACGGTCAAGTCATTACTATCTCAGCACTTCCGCAGGGTATTCTGGAGATCCAAAATACCGACGGGACGATCGGTGTCACAAATCCCAAGGGGCCAGTCGTTACCCTAAACATCAATGATACATCGATCACCGACAAAAAACTTGCAACCGGCGCCGTTACGACACGAACGATCGCCGATAATGCCGTTACGACAAGCAAGATAGCCGATGGCGCCGTTACCGGCGAAAAGATCAACCAAATGAATGCTCTGACCGGACAGGTTTTGAAGTGGAATGGAACGACCTGGAGGCCGGCGCTTGACGATACTACAAAAATTGCTCCCGGTACCGGCATTATCATTACTACCGATGCCGCCGGAAATAATGTCATTTCGACAACCCTCATTGGCCTGCCTCCCGGAACCCTGGGCCAGACGCTCCGCCACGACGGTACGAACTGGGTTGCTACCTCGAATTTATATAACGATGGCAATCGGATCGGTATTAATACGACCACTCCCGGTGCGCATCTTGATGTTAACGGCAATATTCTCTTAAGCAATTTGACCGGGCCTGCCGGCGAGCTGCGCTTTCAGGTGCCGGGGCCGAATACGTTCATTACGTCGTTCAAAGCCGGCGCTCAGACGGCCGATCTTAATTACACCCTGCCACCTTCGATCCCCATTGCCGAAGCAATTTTAGCGACCGATCCTGCCGGTAACCTTTCGTGGAGAAACGCTTTGCCCAAAAGCGTTACCGTCGGGTTCGATCAAATTACAACCGGGACTAACCAGGGCCAGACGCTCGATGTCGGCCTCGGTTCGATCCTTAAGCATGTTGCCGATGGTATCGTCGAGGCGAACCGCGTCGCCGGTGCGACGACCGATGGCTCGTCGTATGCCGGCCGCATCGCTATCACAAAAGGAGCTACGTTCATGACGGTTTCGCTTGCGCCGAGTGTCGGATGTACGCCAAATTCCAGTGTGACCGTTTCGCTTATGGATAAAGAATCCAAGACCGGCCCCGGCAATCTTGTTGCCGTGATGGTTAGCGACGTCGACGTGAACGAATTCACCGTAAAATTTTCGGCTGATTACCCATCAGCCACCGGGTTTTTAACCTACTTAGTTGTAAACCCATAATGAGTGTGACTAACCTGTTTTCTTTTCAATCACTAACCCATACTTCAATGAAACGAATTACATTCTTCTCAGCGATCACCACCTTGGTTGTGGTTGCTTTTGCAGGAAGTGCATTCGCTCAGGCGACAGCTCCTTCGTTGGTAACCCAACAGTTGAGGTTGTCGAGTGGAGCTAACACGTATGTCAATTTACGTGCAGGTTCCAATCCAACTGCGACGGATGCAAATCCTTACTTCTTAGATGCACCTCCGACGCCAACCGCCGGCGAAGGATATGCACTGTGGCTTGATCCAACAAACCATATTCGCACTTCGATTAAATTTACAAGTGCTGCAGGCCCATATGCTGCTGGCGTTGGCGGACCTGGTTACTTATATCGCGTGAATGCCGCCGGTACCGGAACAGAGTGGGTACTACCTTCTGACATTACCAGTGCTAATGAGGGTCTCTCGATAGATTCTGTTACGTCACCTGGAACAGCTATTGTCCAATTAGGATACACGGCAACCGGACATAATCCGATCACCAATACTCGTTTTGTTACAATGAACGCAGCTTCATCGTTGACGTTTGATGGTGAAGGCGCATTCAATGTTACCGCAACAGGTGGTACCAGTACTATGAATATGACGTTCGATCCAGGTACTGCCGGTACTATCACCATGCCAAATATCGATCCTAATGCTACACCATTAGCAACAGATCGTTTGCTTATACTTAATGGTACTAATACAGTATTAACACGAGCACTAACATCACTTGTTGACGCTAATAATGGTTTGACTCTCGATGTTGGTGGCGCAGTCCCGACTGTTCAACTTGGTGATTCTGCGACTGGCATTGGACAGCATCCTTTAAACCAGGATCGTTACGTCACTTTAGGTAGCCATAATCTTCATTTCCAAGGCGCGGGTGGTTTCCTTATTGGCGATGGTACTGCACAAACAGACGTAACAGTTGATCCAGGTGCAGCAGGATTTATCACGTTAAATGAGATTGATGCTGCAACTGTTGCTCCCTCGGATCGTATGTTGATTCTTGATAATGCGAACCATGTTTTAACGCGTAACTTAACTTCACTTATCCAAGCTAACGAAGGTACTACGATCGATAGCTCAACAGGTACCGCCATTGTTCAGCTTGGACATACCACTGATGGTAATTCACAGATTACTACAAATCGCTTCATTCAATTTACAGGTGCTACACCTTCGTTGACATGGGACGGTACTGGTAAATACA
>DASTAO010000101.1:0-9443 GCA_035712525.1 Kapaibacterium sp. (SeqCode) | reverse complement strand
CCATCTATCCGAGCGCATCTGGAAAATGTTTTTTGGCTTTACGGATCAGGCAAAAGAGGAAGGTGATATCCGCCAGGATATCAATGGGTTCACTTTGGTGATCACATTATGGCTCTCTGCCACGGGAATACTGAGAATGTATAACAAATGTATCTGCAATGCCGGCAGCTCGGTATTCAGTGCAAGAAAAGGCGGAGTCAAGTTAGAATATCTTGACTGGGAATACGTCTATGACCACACCATGAGAATGATCATGGAAAATGTCGTTACCGAACAAGGGCGCTCACACCTCGAACCGCTCGTCTGGCGGCCGATGGAGTTGATGGCAGTTGGGATTAATGGCACCGAGCCCGGGCCGATATTCTCCTTTGCCGATGAATCTGAAAAAGTTGTGCTATCATAATTTTTATCTAAGTCTATCGTTATGAAAATACGTATCTATATTTTAAGCATTATCATCAGTACTGCTGGCGCAGTGTCATCTCGCGCTCAACAGACCGATTATGTGCCGGACGCTTTAAAGAGCTATATCGAAACGGCGCTCTCACAAAACCCCGATGTCATGGCTTCGCGCTCACGGTTACGCAATACCGATGCGAAAGTATCGGAAGCCCGTGCCGGCCTTATCCCCCATCTTGATTTCGTCTCTCGCTTTACGCAGTATAGCGGCGGACGTGTCATTAATATCCCGAACGTTGGTGAATTCAATACCAGCGGCTTAGGCATTGTGCCGTGGGATAATAAATTCGAGATGGTATGGCCCATCGGTAATTATGCCGTTTGGCAGGGAATGGATATCAGCTCTTCATTCCGCGATGCTTCGACCGCGGAAGTTAGTGCAAAAGAGTTGACCATCGGCTATCAGGTTACCGAAGCATACTATAACTATGCAAAGACTGCTGAGCTTGTCGCGATCAGACAAAATGCCGATACCCTCGCTTCGGAAAACCTTAGAATGGCACAAGCCCTTTTCGCAAATGACAAAGCTCCGAAGAACGATGTGCTTCGCGCTGAAGTCGGTGTTGCTCAAGCTGAAGGCGATGTGATCTCAGCCCGCAACATGGCAATCCTTGCGCAGACAAACTTCAATAGTCTTTTAAAGCGCGATTACAATCAAAGCGTCAATCTTCCGAAGTCGGAAGAAATTTCTGCTTTATTGGCATCGAACAATCTTGCATCAACCTCGGTAGGTAATGCAGGCAATGATATGCCGTCGCTGGAAGAAGATGCCCATCGCGCCTACGCAAACCGCCCCGAGCTTATTCAGCTTCAGAAAACCGGTGAAGCCCTTGGGGCTACAAAGCGAGCAATGTGGGCTGATTATCTTCCGGTTATTTCATTATTCGCAAGCTATGGCTGGCAGGAAACCGATCTGAAATTCTCAAGCCAGAACGACCTGTTATTAGGTGGCGTCCAGCTTCAGTGGAATTTCTTTAGTGGGTTTGGTACCGGTGCAAAAGTTGCCGAGCAGGAAGCACAGATCGAAGAACTTCGCTATCAGGCTGAGTCGGCCGTCAGTGCTATCACGCTTGAGCTCGAAAGCGCCCGCTTAGGAAAAGTCGATGCAACACAGCGCCTAGGCATTGCTCGCAAACTCCTTACCAGTGCCGAAGAAAATTACCGCATTGTAAAAGCGCAGTATGATAATGGCCTTTCGCCACTGATCACACTCATCGATGCTCAGACGACACTCTCGAATGCGAAAGCAAATCTGACCACGACAACCTACGATCTTCTTATCGCCACCGCGAAGTATAAAAAAGCGCTTGGCGTTCGCTAATCAAGTTTAATATCAATCTTATTCACCCGATACATAGAGTTATGAAAATAGTAATAAAATCGTCAGTAGCAATAGCCCTTCTTGCAGGGGTCATCGCTCTTCAATCGTGCAGCAAGACCGACGGTGCAGAAAAAAAGGTAGAAGAAATTTTTACCGTTAAAACTGCCACTGTCGCAATGTCTCCGATGGCTGCCACACTTCGCGCTACCGGTACGCTCGAAGGCATCCGTGAAGCCCTCATCAATAGTGAAACTCAGGGCCGCATCGTTGCTGTCTCCGTTAATAACGGATCGCGTGTCGGTGCCGGTGCTTCGCTGGTAACAGTTGATAACGAACTAAAAGCGATCGCTGTCCAACAGGCAGAAGCTCAGCGCCTCGCTGCAGAAGCAGCACTTGAAAAAGCAAAGCTTGACCTCAATCGCACCACAGAGCTTTCAAAGAGTGGCGCTTCGACAAAAAGCCAGCTTGAAATGGCCGAGCTTTCCGTCAAGAGTGCCGAAGCGCAGCTCAAAGGTGCTGAATCTGCTCAGAGCCTTGCTAAGCGCCAGCTCGCGGATGCAAGTGTAAAGGCTCCGTTCGGTGGCGTCGTGGCAATGCGCTATGTCAATCAGGGCGAATTGCTTTCACCCGGTGGAAAGGTCGCAACCGTGATCGACGATTCTAAGATGAAGCTGAAGATCAATATCGGCGAACTCGATCTTGCGGCATTGAAGATCGGTGATCCGGTAGTCGTAACGGTCGATGCTATCGCTGATAAGACCTTTGAAGGAAAGATCATCACGATCGCTGATAAAGCTGATATGGCTCGCTCGTATACTGTTGAAGTCGAGCTTAACAATAACGGCAAAGAACTCAAGAGCGGAATGTTCGCTCGTGCCGAAATCAAGCGCGAAGCCGACCGTACAGTACCCACCATACCTGCAACAGCTGTGATTAATAACGGCACCCGCCAGCAGGTATATGTTGTCGATGATAAAGGGATCGCTCATTTGAAGGGCATTAAAGTCGGCGTCGTTACTCCGGAGAAAGCTGAAGTAACCGAGGGCCTCAATCAGAGCGAGACCGTTGTCACCTTTGGCCAGGCTCAGTTAAAAGATGGCTCAAAAGTAAAAGTGCAGAATTAATTTGCAGTACTTACCTGCATTCCACTCATTAATTGGATTTTATTAGATCATGACACTAACCGAATTATCAATTAAGCGCCCAGCCTTTATCACGATCGTCTTCGTGGCGCTCGCGGTCATGGGGCTGTTCGGCGCTTCGAAACTAGGCACTGACCTGTTGCCGAAGATGGACTGGCCGGTTGTTACCGTCTGGACAACCTATCCTGGTGCCGGTCCGGAAGAGATCGAAGATCTCGTCACTAAGCCGATCGAAGAAGCTGTTGCTGCAACGAGCAATCTCGACAATGTCCGTTCGTTCTCGAACGAAGGATATTCTGTCGTTATCGCTCAGTTCTTATTATCACAAAACTCCGATCAGGCTGCAGCTGACATTCAACGACGTGTTGATCAGATCAGAGCAAAGCTGCCGAAAGATGCCGACCCGCCAAAGGTCGTGAAGAACGACATTGCAGCCATGCCGATCCTTCGCTTGGCATTAACATCCACTGTTTTGACTTCGACGGAGCTATACCAGCTTGCAAAAGATAAACTTAAAGCTCGGTTCGAATCGACTGAAGGTGTTGCCCAGGTCGATATCTCCGGCGGTAAAGAACGCCAGATCAAGATCAATGTCGATAACGATAAGCTTCGTGCTTACAACCTTTCGATCCTGCAAATTCAGCAGGCAATGAGCCGCGAGAATCTTGACTTCCCTTCCGGATCGGTTAAGCAGCCGACCGATCAGTACGTTGTTCGCGTCAAAGGTAAATTCCAGAACATCGATCAGATGAAATCGCTACCGATTGCGACGCTTGCAACCGGTTCGACGATCTATCTTGGTGATGTCGCGAGCATTGAGGATAGTTATAATGAGGATAACAGAAAACCGACAAGACTTTCAGGCCACGATGCTGTCGGTATCAATGTCATTAAGACATCGGATGCTAATGCAACTTCAACAGCTGATAAAGTTTACCAGACGGTAAAAGATCTTACCGCAGAGTTCAAAGATCAAGGCATTAAATTCGAGATCGCTCAGGATGCGACGACATTTACTCGTTCGTCCATCTCTGAAGTATTTCGCGATCTGATCATTGCAGTTATCTTAGTATCCTGTATCTTATTCTTGTTCTTACGATCAGGCCGTAACGCCTTTATCGTACTTGTGTCGATCCCGACTTCGCTTATTACCACATTGTTCTTTATGTGGATATTCGGGTTCACGATCAATATGATGTCGATGATGGCTCTTTCACTCGTTATCGGTATTCTCGTCGATGACTCGATCGTCGTTCTTGAAAACATTCACCGTAAACTCGAAGCCGGCGAAAAGCCTGTCGATGCTGCCATCAAAGGCCGTAATGAGATCGGCTTTGCTGCTATCGCCATTACGCTTGTTGACGTCGTGGTGTTCTTACCGATCTCACTCGTCAGTGGTGTTACCGGAAAGATCTTCCGTGAATTTGGTTTGACGGTTGTTGCATCAACATTGATGTCACTTTTCGTCAGCTTTACGCTTACGCCGATGCTTGCTGCTAAATTCGGCAAAGCACATGAGACGATCAAATTCGCTCCGTTCAGAATCCTCAGCGATCTCTTCGAACGCTTCCAGGATTGGCTCGAAGTGAAATATAAGAACATGCTCAACTGGGCATTACATCACCGCTGGGTGATCGTAACGAGTTCGGCATTACTCTTCCTCGGAAGTTGCAGCCTTGTTATCACCGGTAAGATCGGTGGCGAGTTCATTACTCAACCTGATCGTGGTGAGTTTGCTGCAAACTTCGATTTCCCCGCCGGTACAAATACCGAGACAACCGATTCGCTTATTCAGATCTATGAAAAGCTGCTGGCACAAGATAAAAATATCGTAAGCTACCAGACTGTTGTCGGCCGTCAGGAAAATGCTTGGGGTGCAACTGAGCGCGGTAGTGTAGGCCAGATCGCCGTTCACTTACCAGAACCGGCAAAACGAATTCGTTCGACTGACGATGAAATGAAGTACGTCACCAAGCTTGCCGAGCAAGTACCAGGCTTGCTAGTTCGTACGCAGCCCATCGGTATCTTCGGATCGGCCAACCAGGCACCTATCCAAGCTGAGATCAGAGGCGACGATCTTTCAAAGATCAGTGCTTACGCCGATACCCTTATCGGACGAATCAGGAATATTCCAGGCCTTAAGGACTTGAAGAGTTCATATGAAGAAGGCCAACCTGAAGTTAAGATCACCTTCGACCGTGACCGTTTGGCTGCAAACGGCATGTCGCTTGGTGAAGCCGCCCTTGCCATCCGTACAGCACTTGCCGGTAATACCGATGCAAAGTATAAAGAGGGGGAAACCCAGTATGACATCAACGTCATCTTAGATAAAGTTAATCGCTCCAATGCGAAGGACGTTGCCGAAGTTACCTTGCTTAACCATTATGGCCAGCAAGTAAAAGTATCGGACATTGCAACGCTTTCGTATGGTAAAGGCCCGTCGCAGATCGGTCGAAAGAATCGTGAGCGCGTTGTTGTTATCTATGGTAACCTTATCGGCCGTCCGCTCGGTGATGTTGTAAAAGACATCGAAAAAGAGATCGCAAAGATCCCGAGAGCGTCAGGCGTAAGCGAACCATACTTCGCCGGTGATGCTGAAAACCAGCGTAAGTCCGGTGGCGATATGGCCATTGCCTTCTTGCTTGCCATCATGTTCGTGTATATGATCATGGTTGCACTCTTCGAAAGCTATGCGCATCCGTTCACGATCATGTTCTCGTTGCCGGTTGCTCTTATCGGTGCACTCGTCATGTTATGGTTAACTCATAAGACACTCTCGATCTTTACGATGGTCGGAATGATCATGCTTATGGGGCTCGTAACGAAGAATGCTATTCTTATCGTCGATAGAACGAACTCGCGCCGTGCCGAAGGCGAAGGCATCTTTGACGCCTTACTTGAAGCAGGCCCGACTCGTTTGCGTCCGATCATCATGACAACCGTGACCATGATCCTAGGCATGTTGCCGCTTGCGGCGGGTCTCGGTGAAGGCTCGGAATTCAGGCAAGGTATGGCACTCGCCATCATCGGTGGCTTGACGAGCTCGATGATCCTGACATTATTCTTAGTACCGGTAATGTATAGCTTCATCGAAGGACTTCGAAAGACAGAGCGTAAAGAGCGAAAGGCCGCGAAACTCATGGCGAAACTTGGAAAACCACGACCGGAATATGCCGGCACAATTTAAAAGTGGTGAACTTTTTGATAAAAAAAACAAGTTAAGTATTTTGTCTGCGCATGCCAAAGTGATGATGGATGACGATGGATAAGGTGAAGGTGTGTGTGGACATCCTCCAGAAGCCGGCTGATCTCAGGATCAGTCGGCTTTCATTTTGAACCCCTTCAGCCCCAGTTCTTATTTTCCACGGACTTTTCCTGCCAAAAGAATGTTCCACTATAGGTTACAGACTCTAAAATTGCCTGTAACTTATTGAAAATTTTGAAATTGAACCTGCTGCTTTTGTGCTGACCCTGTAGGTAACAGGATCGTCATAAGCATTGAGCAATAGTTATCGGTTTAATGCCTTGCGGAATTTGGTTTTTGAAGAGAAGAGTTTGAGTGCTTCCGCTTTTGTGTCGTTGCGTTAATAACCGGTTTACATTGCCCAGGAAAATCGCAAGTAGTTACACTTGCATTACGGATGATTTCACGTCCAATACCGATCACGAAAACGTGTACGTGCTCCTTTTGATAATTATCCTCGCCTTTGCGGTTATCACTACCCGTAGCGAACGATATTCCTTGCTTCCGCTAAACCCCATGGCGCCGGATGGATTTGCATTCGGAACACGGAGGTTGCCACACGCACGAATCGTGACGAAGAGTTTTCTCTTCAGGACTTTCCTTACAGCACATCTGTTCGTGCGAAGTTCATCTTCGCCGCCCGTGCCTGTCAGAGCTTTCATCCGGCCCTAATTCCCCTATAGCAAGCAGGTAGTATATCATCGCTTGAAGACCTTCGTCCTTCAAGCCAGTTCCTATTGCTATGTATCATTTTCGTAAAGAAATATTAATTAATGCTCGTAACGAGAACGAAGTCCGTATTGCTATCACCGAGCAGGGACGCCTCGTTGAGCTGTTTGTAGAAAATCCCGAAACCGTCCGCCACGTCGGCGAGATCTGGATGGGTAAAGTGGCAAAAGTCATTCCCGGAATGAATGCCGCTTTTATTGATCTTGGATTACAACAAGATGCCTTTCTCCACTTTTCCGATGTCGGTAATTCCTATGACGGTTCGATGTCATTGCTTTCAAGCGAAGGCGTTGATATTCATGACGATGATGATGAATCGGAAGATGAAGAATTTGATGATGATGACGATGAAGGTGGCGATCAGCCGACCCTCGAGGTAAAACCCCGCTCGATCAAACTCGCCTCGCTTTCTAAAGGCCCGCGTAAGCCCTTCTCGACTCTCGAAGTCCAGAATATCGATATGGAGCCCGGACAAAACATCATGGTCCAGGTTACCAGAGAGGCATTTGCGAATAAAGGCGTCAGAGTCACCAGCCGTATTTCCCTTCCTGGCCGCTTCCTTGTTCTGGTACCCTTCGAACCGGGTATCGGCATAAGCAAAAAAGTATACTCTGTCCATGAGCGTAGACGTCTGCGTCGGATCGTCCGCTCGTTAAAACCGCGCGAGATGGGTGTTATTATCCGGACGGTTGCCGAGAACAAAGAAGACTCCGCATTACGTGAGGACTTGCAGAAACTGCTCGATCAGTGGAAAGAGATTCAGCAGAAGATAAAAGATAAGCAACCGCCGCTGTTGCTCTATCAGGAATCCAACATTACCACGACCGTTCTTCGAGATCTGTTCTCTAATGACATTACAAAGATTGTTGTCGATGATAAGAAGATGTACGGAGAGGTGCTCGATTATATTCAGTGGTCAGCACCAAATCTTGCCGGCGTGGTAGAGTATTATAAGGAGCCTACTCCTGTCTTCGAGCGCCGAGGCGTCGAACAAGAGATCGAGCAGACGATGGTCAAGAAAGTATTGCTCCCATCAGGTGGATACCTCTTCATTGAAAAGACCGAGGCAATGGTCGTTATCGACGTAAACTCCGGCCGATATGCTGCCCGTCGCGAACAAGAACTTAACTCGCTTAAGACGAATCTTGAAGCAGCCCGTGAAGTGGCTCGGCAACTTCGCCTTCGTGATCTTGGAGGTATTGTTGTTGTCGACTTCATCGATATGATCGATGAGCGCAACAAGAAAAAAGTGTACGATGAGATGAAGAAAGAATTGCGCCGCGACCGGGCAAAATCGAGTATTCTTCCATTGACGGATTTCGGCTTAATGCAGATTACCCGTCAGCGCATTCGCCAATCGATCGGCGATACGTTATCCGATACTTGTAATGCTTGCGGTGGCACCGGATTACTGGTATCGCAGAAAACCGTGCTTCATCAGATCGAACGTTGGCTCGATCGCTATTCTACCGAAAGCAAGAAACGCGAAGCGCTCATCATGCGTGTTCATTCGATCATCGGCAACGAGTTGGGTAATGGCTTCTTCTCGCCCGGTCGTAAACTTGCTCGCAAATATAAAGCGAAGGTTAATATTAGGATTGACGATGAAATGCGCGGAGATGAATTCCGTTTTTATCGCGCCTCGGATAATAAAGATATTACTCAGGAATACCTCGGACCACGTCCGCTACCGGAAACTGACGATGCCGAGAAACCGCAGACCGAGCAGCCGCGCCGCCGTCAAGGCCCGCCTTCTCGCAGAGGTGGAGACGATCGCCGTCGCGATTCACAGCAGCGCCGACCGAGGCCTGAAGGCCCCAGACAAGAAGGCGGCAGAAGTGAAGCTCCGAGGGGTGAAAGTAATGCTAGAGGCGAAGGCCCAAGAAAGGGCGGTAACAGAAACAGCGGTAACCGTCAGGGTGGGAATAGACCTGAAGGCGACAACCGCAATCGTAATTTTCAGCCGCAGCCAAATGGCAACGGCGGCCCCCCACCATTTCGTGAAGAAGGTGGCCGACGCCCCCAACAACAGCGCCGTCGCCCACGACCAGCCGGGAGGCAGGGCGGAATGGATCAGCAGTAAATAATTACTTACTACCAGTTGTTACTTAGATCGCCCGGTATTACCGGGCGATTTTTTCAGATAGTCACCAATGAACTCTCGCTTGCAAAAAATTCTATATGTACTTGTACCGACCGTGCTAATTATTTGGCTGCTTGGGTACGAATTTTTTGGACGCTATGAGCAGGGCTTCGATATGACACGCCAGATCAAGATTACTTCTCACTCAGGCGCTCAAAGAATAATATTTGTTGAGCAACATAGCACCGATGCAGTCGATACCATACGCCGGATCTTTGCCAACTTAAAAAACTCCAAAGTTTCGTGCATCATTTGGCTCGACGGTTCGAGCGATACAATTCATACCGAAGCCTTCGGCAGATATTTTTCCGAACTCAGGCCGACTAAAATCAGCACTGATTCTTCAACCCAAGTCGTTCTTATTCCAAACAGTGAGCACGATCTGCCAACCGGCTGGGGAGAATT